>JABHSO010000168.1 GCA_018669845.1 Gammaproteobacteria bacterium
AGTGAAGAACAGTCAACCGGTATCAATGAAATTAACGGAGCCATGACACAGCTTGATACGGTTACTCAAAACAATGCAGCACTTTCTGAAGAGCTGGCATCAACGGCTGAAGAAATGAACTCTCAGGCCTTATCACTGGAAGACATGATGACCTTCTTTACTATCGATGAGTCTGGTTCTTCAAGACCTAAAGCTGGCGGTAGTCATCGAAAGCCGACTAGTAGTCAGGGGGCTTATAAAGCTAAAGCAACCGCGGCTAGCTCAAAAGTAAGGGCTAAAGCAACCATGAACATGGATGATGACGATATCCCAGATGATTTTGAACGCTTCTAGGGGGAATTGAAATGTCACTAGAACAGATAATTGATGAGTTAGCGGTGACCGAACAGGATCAGCATTTAACCTTTGATCTGTCAGAGGAAGAGCTGGCCGTACCGGTGTTGAATATTCGAGAGATTATTCGCTATGGCAAGCTCACTAAAATGCCAATGGTGCCTAACTTTATTGAAGGCGTAATAAATTTACGTGGCAATGTGGTTCCGGTGATCAATCTGGCAGCCAAGTTTGGTCTGGATCTTCAAAAAGCAGATAAAAGAACCTGCATCATCATCATGGAGGTTGAAATTGCTGATGAAGCAGTGGTGATGGGTATTGTTGTTGATAAAGTGTTACAGGTTATTGAAATACCCGATAACAATATTGAACCTACGCCCACGTTAGGCGCTAATATTCAAACTAACTTTATTAAAGGCATGGCCAGAATTGATGATGGATTCATTATCATTCTGGATATAAGCCAGGTACTTTCAGCTGAAGAAATAGCCATTGTGAGCGATATGCACAAAGGTTCTAAATCAGACGATTAAGAATAGGATGACACGATGAGTTCAATTGCTTTAAGTGGTGAATGCACTATTTATGAAATAGCGCATATTCACCAGAAGGTTCATGATAACTGGACGGGTGAAACAGATCTTGATTTAGACGTTTCATCCGTGACAGATGTGGATGCTTCATTTGTTCAGTTTCTTGCTAGCTGTAAAAAAACAGCTGACAGTAAACAACATAAGTTCCAGCTCATTAAGCCAACCGATGCCTTAAATGAAAAAATCAAAACAATGTTTATGGCTGATTTTTTTAAAGTAGAAGTGAGTGATGATTAACTCAGTGATACCCAGGCTGCATGAAAAAAGTCTATCGAGGTGAATTATGGAAATCGATGAAAACATACAAATCTTTATCTCGGAAGGTGAAGAGTTATTACAGGAAATGGAAGATTCATTATTGGAACTGGAAGATTCCGATACTGATGATGAAGTATTAGCGAAAATATTTCGTGCTGCTCATACTATAAAAGGTTCAGCAGGGCTGTTCGGTTTTGACCATATTATTCATTTTACCCATATTGTGGAAAATATTCTGGATGATATGCGTAATTGTCTCATTCCCACGTCATCAGATTTAATTACGGTACTGATGCGTTCGCGTGATTATATTATTACTTTACTCGATGGTTTGGCTGATGACTTTGAAGGTGATAAGGCTGAAGAAGAGGAATTGATCCATCTGTTACAGGCTTTTAAAACGGGTGAGCCGGCTTCTGCTGCTGGTGAATCAACGGATGCTTCCGCTCAAGCTGATAACACTGAGGAAGCAGGCTCAACAGAGCATTCATTAACCGATCACTATCATATTTCAGTCCGCTATGGGCCGGATACCTTTAGGCAGGGTTTTGACCCTGCATCTATATTCCTTCAATTGGCTGATATTGGTGAGATTAGAGAAGCCGTATATATTGATCAAAATTTACCTATACTGAATGAGATCGATCCTGAAGGCTGTTTTCTTGGCTGGGAAATAGCACTGAAAAGTGATGCGAAAAAGGAAGATATCAATGAGATTTTTCAGTACATGGATGGATGCCAGTTAACCATTCTTTCTCCACAAAGTAACTTTTCTGAATACCAGCATTTGATCGATCAATTACCCGAAGAGGAAATGGCTCTAGGACAAATTCTGTTACAGACCGGAAGCCTGACTCAGGATGAATTGCAAACTGTATTGAATCAGCAAAAAGAAAGCGCTGATGCCGGGGAACCTGCCTCAAAGAATTTAACCGGTGATTTGCTGGTAGAAAACCAGATGGTTCAGGAAGAAGTTGTTAATGAAGCGCTTAACAAACAATCAAAAGTTCGAGAGCAAAAGCAAAAAGCATTAACCTTCGTTAAAGTCGATTCTGAAAAACTTGATAAACTGATTAATCTGGTGGGAGAGCTGGTTATTAATGGGGCTAAACTGGATCAAATTACAGATTCAGTGGCCAATGAAGAATTGAATGAAACCATGGAGAGCATGACGCTGGCGTTAGAAGTTTTACGTGAGATTGCTCTTGGACTGAGAATGGTTCCAATAGGCATGACGTTTAATCGATACCATCGGGTTATTAGGGATATATCCAAAGAGCTGGATAAGAAAATCAAGCTGGAAATTTATGGTGCAGACACAGAGCTGGATAAAACAGTCATAGAGAAAATTGGCGACCCGTTAATGCACCTGATTCGTAATTCACTGGATCATGGTATTGAAATGCCAGATGAGAGAGTGCGCAGGGGAAAACCAGCCGAAGGCACGGTTACCCTGCAGGCACAGCATGAAGCCGGTTATATTACTATCCAGATAATTGACGATGGAAAAGGCCTGGATGCAGACGTGTTACTGGAAAAAGGCATTGAAAAAGGCATCGTTAAGGCAAGTGATAAATTATCTAAACAGGAAATTTTTAATCTTATTTTTGCGGCAGGTTTTTCAACCGCGAAAGAAGTCAGTAATATTTCTGGTCGAGGCGTTGGTATGGATGTTGTGAGACGAAACATTGAGTCTTTACGTGGTAATGTGTATATCGATTCTGAACTGGGTACTGGCACCACCATCACTATCCAGTTACCCCTAACGCTGGCTATTATCGATGGCTTTAATGTCAGTATCGATGAAGAGTCCTATATCTTTCCTCTGGATATGGTTCATGAATGCCTGACGTTGACCCAGTCTCAAATAGAAGAAGCGTCGATGCATGATTACATTACTTTACGAGAAGAAGTATTACCCATTGTTCATTTGAAAGAGCATTTTGATATCAATCATAAGCAGTTAAATGGTGAAGTGGTTTCGGAGCAAAGAAGGCGGCGAAACAATATTGTCGTTGTACAGTTTGCCAATAAAAAAATTGGTCTGATGGTGGATGAATTGCTGGGTGAAGTTCAGGCGGTCATTAAACCTCTGGGACAGGTTTTCAAAGGATTGTCTGGATTTGCTGGATTTACCATTTTAGGCAGTGGACTGGTTGCCCTGGTACTGGATATTCCGAGTTTGATCAAACAGGTAGTTGGTAATGAGCACAGACACTTTGATTCTTTGAAGCAGAAATCTATTCGCTCAAAAGGAAATAGAGTTGTTCATTAAATTTCTGTGTTCGGAATCGGTGCCAGAAAATCTTCTTAGTATCATGTTTCCTAAGTTGGTTAATTTAAGTATGGTCTCCGTGTCTGAGACTGACTCCGCCTCCTTGTTACTTCCCGTTTCTAACTTACACGGGTAATTAAAGTATTAATAATATTAATGAAAGTTTAAATTTGGTCGATACTTAATAAGTATAATGAATAAATTAACTGCATTTAATTTGACCCCGGATGAGTTTGATAAAATTCGCAAACTGATCCATAAAAAAGCAGGCATTTCGATGTCTGATGCGAAACGGTCGTTAGTCGCTGGCCGATTACGAAAGCGTCTGGTAGCTTTAGATTTAGATAGTTATGAAGCCTATTACCAATACCTGAAAAAAGACCAGACAGGTGAAATGCAGCGTTTTATCGATCTGCTAACCACTAATGAAACCTGGTTTTTTCGTGAAGAACGGCACTTTGAGTATTTGACAGAATTTTTACAGCAGCAACCTAAAGCGAAATCACTCAATATCTGGAGTGCTGCCAGTTCCAGCGGTGAAGAGACTTACAGTATCGCAATGACGATGGCAGAAACTATGGGAGTGACTAGTCCCTGGAATATACTGGGTACCGATATTTCATCTCGAATACTGGACAGGGCTAAAAAAGGGATATATATGAAATCCAAAATTAAAGGCTTGTCCAGCCCCATGAAACGTAAATATATGTTGAACGGGGTACGTGAATTTGAAGATTACCTGGCGGTGGTGCCTGAGTTAAGAAAGAAAATAAAATTTCAGCCTTTTAACTTGATTACTTCTCCATTACCGACTGTTAAATTTGATATTATTTTTTGTAGAAATGTATTGATTTATTTTAACCAGCAACATAAAAAAGAGGTTATTCATCGTTTGGCCAGTTGTTTAAAAGTAGGTGGTTATTTTTTTCCGGGACACTCAGAATCATTGCACGGTTTGTATGACGAACTGAAGGCAGTAGCGCCTTCAATTTACCAGAAGACGAAGAGGTCGTCATAATGGCTAAAATAAAAGTGATGGTGGTTGATGATTCTGCATTAGTTCGAAAATTAATGACAGAGCTGCTTAGTTCAGATAAAGAGATTGAGGTTATTGCACAGGCTCGTGATCCAATCTATGCGCTGGAAAAGTTGAAAAAAATGAAGCCGGATGTGATCACCCTGGATATAGAAATGCCCCGGATGGATGGTAATACCTTTCTGAAAAAATTAATGTCAGAAAATCCAATTCCGGTTGTTATTTGTTCAAGTCTTGCAGAACAGGGCGCAGCGACGACACTGGAAGCCATAAAGAATGGTGCGGTCGATATCATTACTAAACCCCGGGTCGGGGTGAAAGGCTTTTTGCAGGAGTCATCGGTACAGATTCTTGAGGCAGTAAAAGGTGCAGCAAAATCAAGAGTGAGAAAACGTTCTAAACCGTTGGAAATAAAACCCAAAAATAGTGCTGATGTTATTTTGCCGCAAAGTCAGAAGGCAATGCATGAAACTACCGAGAAAATTATTGCGATTGGCGCTTCAACCGGTGGAACTCAGGCGCTTAGAGATTTATTATCCAGAATGCCGGCAGTATCGCCGGGTATTTTGATTGTGCAGCATATGCCGGAAAAATTTACTACGGCATTTGCCGGGCATTTGAATGAACTCAGTGACATGGATGTGTCAGAAGCTAAAAAGGGTGACAGGCTTATTCCTGGAAAGGTCTTGATTGCACCTGGCGGGCAGCATATGTTGTTAAAGCGAAGCGGTGCTTTTTACCAGGTGGATATCATCGATGGGCCACTGGTTAGCCGGCATCGACCTTCGGTAGATGTTTTGTTTCGTTCGGTTGCTCGTGCTGCAGGACGAAATGCGGTAGGCTGCTTAATGACGGGCATGGGTGATGATGGTGCTCAGGGGTTATTAGAAATGAAAAACACAGGTGCCAGAACATTTGCACAGGATGAAGCAAGCAGTGTGGTTTTTGGTATGCCACAGGAAGCCTGGAAAAAAGGCGCAGCTGAAGGACTGGTTTCTTTAGATGATATCCCACAGACATTATTGGATGCCTGTATGGGTAAACGGTTCAAACAAAAGTAGTTAAGGGTTTGAGGTAACAAAATGAAAATAATTAGTATTTTGATCATGATGGTCATGCCCGTAGTCATGATGTTATTTGATTCTAGTATCGTGGACTATGGTGCTATTGCTATTGTTTTGGTTTTAGGTGGGTATAGAATTTTTAGCTCCCGGGAAACGACCCAGGAAGTTGAAGAAATGATTGCGGAAAGTGAAGAATTTCATTCAATAATTGAGGAAAAGCAAAAATCTATACACCTGGTATTGCAATATTCGGCAATAGCATTGCCTGTACATATTGGGCAAATGAGTCAGGTGGTTGAATCTACTGAAGACGCGGCACTCTCTTTAGGAAGTAATTTTTCATCTTTGCTAGATCAAATAAATTTGAATATAGATCACTCAGTTAAGCTAAAAGATACTTTATTACATGAAGATACTGGCTTGATCAGTCGTTTACGAGGCAATGAAGCGGTTGTTGATAACCTTGAAGAAAGCTTTAATGATCATAGTCAGAAATCTAAAAATTTAGGTGAACAATTTCAGGAGTTTAGACGCCATAGCGAAGTTATTAATATTCTTGCTGATCGTATTCAGGATATAGCTTCGACGACTAACCTGCTGGCTCTTAATGCAGCCATAGAGGCTGCACGTGCCGGTGAACATGGCCGTGGATTTGCTGTTGTGGCAGATGAGGTGCGAAACCTGTCTAAGCAGTCTACCGATACCGGTGAAGAAATTCGTGCCAGTCTTGAAAATTTTGCCACTGTTATGGATAACTATGAAAATAGTATCAATGGTTTTGTTTCAGAACAGGAAACCATGTTTGATAGCTTTAAAGGTGATATGGGTAACCTGGGGGATGAGCTTGATGATGATATAGACCTGCTTAATAGTAGCTTGCTTGGTTTGGTAACTGATACTGAGTCTGTGCAGACCTCAATTTCGGATGTGATGGTATCTCTGCAATTCCAGGATACGACTCGACAGATTCTGGAACATGTGCAGGAAGA
>JABHSO010000214.1 GCA_018669845.1 Gammaproteobacteria bacterium
ACACCATTACCAGTATTTTCATTGATATCAGTGCTAGCACTCCCAGTTACACAAACTTCAGACATATCAACAAGAGCAGCCATATCAAATTCTGCTATTTCATAATTTTTAGAGGCCCTTTTAAACCCAACACCAGCATTGTTTATGGCTGCTTTTGCAGCTTCAGTTGCGGCGGTTGCAAGAGCAGCTTCATTCTCTGTAGTAATTATGGCCACACCAGTCGTATTTTCATCATCACCCCCGCCACTTCCACCACAGGAAATTAATGATAAGCTGCTTATAAATAAAATTGGTAAAATTAATCTTAGTTTCATTTTTTGTCCCTTTTGTTTTTTGAATAAGAGCTAATTCTAACTCCTGATCAGCTGAATAAATAGCTTTAACTATATGCATAGAACTTTAAGAGTAATCAATTTGAAAAGCATCCTTACCCAGATGCTTTTCAAGAATTAGCAATGATTCATCACTTGGAGAAAGTCTCCAGTTTTCGGTTTGCAGAATATATTCATATCCTTCTTTTTCATTGTGAAATACCAACGGCAAGCAATCATTCTTTTGAAAGGGTTGTAGATCACGTCCAAGTTTATCTATCAATCTCGCCCCTGTTTTTGACAAATCTATCTTTACCGATCGAGCATGATTAGAGCGAAAAGTTTCAAGCAGCTCAACCTTTCGTGCACGTATGCGAATACCATTATTAAAATCATCATATGATATTCCTCCCTCTACAACCCACATGACATCTTTTTGAACGATAGAC
Organism: Gammaproteobacteria bacterium; assembly: GCA_018669845.1. Taxonomy (GTDB): domain Bacteria; phylum Pseudomonadota; class Gammaproteobacteria; genus JACNJF01. The sequence goes on from JABHSO010000214.1 coordinate 761, forward strand.
TCAATTTCCTGAAACATTTCAGGAAATACTCGAACATCGATACGCCCGGTACGATCATCCAGTGTCACAAACACTTCTCTGCCATTATGTGCATTACGCGTGCGGATACCGATGACCAACCCTACTACAATGGCATTTTCATCTTTGCGGCGAAAGCCACTGGTCGGTGTATCAGAAGTATCCAGTTTTTGTAGCCATTGACCTAAATTAACCGATACAATTTGTCGTAACTCTTTTTTATACAGGTCAACAGGATGCCCTGTCAGAAAAAGGCCCAGGCTTTCCTTTTCATTCATCAAACGTGTTTTTTCATCCCAGGCGGGCACATCTGGTAACGGCTTAACTACATTTTCAGGTTCATCCATTGCAAACATGTCAACCATACCCGCATCCTGATTTCTCTGGAGCTGATCCGCTGCCTGTAGTGCATAAGGTAAATGGGTTTGTAACGCTGCTCGATTATTTGAAAAGCAATCCATCGCACCACAGGTGACCAGTGCATTCATCACCTTTTTATTGGCTTTGGACATATCTACACGTTCACAAAAATCATCCAGAGAGCGATATTCACCATTTTTTCGCTCATTAATGATGCTATCAATAGCCGCTTCACCAACACCTTTTATAGCACCTAAACCATAGATAACTTCACCCTGATCATTGGCTCGAAAATGATAATCGGAATTATTAACGTCTGGAGGCAAAACCTTCAATTTCATCGACCTGCATTCTTCAATGAGAATAACAACCTTGTCGGTATTATCCATATCAGCCGATAACACCGCGGCCATAAATTCTGGTGGATAGTGAGCTTTTAACCAGGCCGTTTGATAAGACACTAAAGCATAAGCAGCAGAGTGGGATTTATTAAAACCGTAACCTGCAAATTTTTCCATCAGGTCGAAGATACCTGTTGCTGTTTCTTCATCTACATCGTTATTCAATGCGCCTTCAGTAAAAATTACACGTTGCTTGGCCATCTCCTCTGGTTTTTTCTTACCCATGGCCCGGCGTAACATATCCGCTCCACCGAGTGTATATTTAGCCAGTACCTGTGCGATTTGCATTACCTGTTCCTGATACAGGATGACACCATAGGTTGGTTGCAAAATGGGTTCGAGTGATGGGTGCGGGTATTCAACTTTAGAACGACCATGCTTACGATTGATAAAATCATCTACCATGCCCGATTGAAGTGGTCCCGGTCTAAATAGTGCTACCAGCGCGATAATATCTTCAAAACTATCCGGTTGCAGGCGACGAATCAGATCTTTCATACCTGCAGATTCAAGCTGAAAAACGGCAGTCGTTTGATAGGCTTGCAACAGGTCAAAACTGGCTCTGTCATCCAGAGGAATACGTTCAATTTCAAGTGGAAGATCTTTTTTCTTGTTAATGGCTTTTAGAGCCCAGTCAATAATCGTCAGGGTACGAAGCCCTAAAAAGTCAAATTTGACCAGCCCGACATCTTCTACATCCCCTTTATCATATTGTGATACCAGACCGGCACCGCCCTGTTCACAATAGATTGGGGTAAAATCGGTCAAATCACCGGGCGCAATAACCACACCCCCAGCATGTTTGCCCACATTTCGAGTCAGACCTTCCAGAGAACGGGCAATATCCATCATCGCGTTCACTTCTTCATCTTCCTGATACAGGGTTTGCAAGTCGGCTTCCTGTTCAAGAGCTTTATCCAGCGTCATGCCAATTTCAAAAGGTATCAATTTTGCTATGCGATCAACAAAGCCATAAGGATGTCCAAGCACACGCCCAACATCCCGGATGACCGCTTTCGCCGCCATGGTGCCATAGGTGATAATCTGTGATACCTGGTTTCGACCATAAGTTTTAGCCACGTACTCGATGACACGATCACGCTTTTCCATGCAAAAATCGATATCAAAATCGGGCATGGATACACGTTCCGGATTGAGAAAACGCTCAAACAGCAATTCATATTCAAGCGGATCCAGGTCGGTGATTTTTAGTGCATAAGCAACAACAGAACCTGCACCAGAACCACGCCCAGGGCCTACTGGAATATCATTATCCTTTGACCACTCTATGAAATCTGCAACGATTAAAAAATAACCGGGAAATCCCATCTGAATGATGACATCCAGTTCAATATTCAAACGATCAATATAAGGTTGACGATCAAGCATTTCGCCATCCGGCAACTGTTCCTGAAGAAACTTCATGCGAGCTTCCAGCCCTTCTTCAGAAACTGAACGAAAATAACTGTCTGTGGTAAAACCTTCTGGAATAGGAAACTCAGGTAAATAATTTTTTCCAAGCTTAAGCGTAACGTTACAGGAAGTTGCTATATTTACTGTATTTTCAATAGCTTGAGGGATATCTTTAAAGAGATCTATCATCTCCTCACTGGAACGAAGGTATTGTTGTTCCGAATATATTTTAGGTCGACGGTTATCATCCAGTGTGAATCCACTGCAAACGCAAACCCTTATCTCATGAGAATCAAAATCACTGGAATCTATAAAACGTACATCATTAGTTGCCACTAATGGAATGCCTTTTTCAGCTGACAGTTTGACTGCATAGCCGATATAAGTTTCTTCAAATGGACGGTCAGTACGCTGTAATTCAATAAAAAATCGATTCGGAAATAGTACCTGCCAGGCATCCAGATATTCTTCGGCCAGCTCAACATTTTGTGCCCGAATAGCCTGACCAACGTCACCCTCAAGTCCTGAAGAGAGGCACAAAAGACCTTCAGTATTACCTTCAAGCCAATCGACTAATATGGTGGGTCGATCTGCAACCTGTCCTTCCTGGAAAGATCTTGAAATCAACCGTTTCAGGTTCAGGTAACCAACATCATTCTGACAAAGCAAAACAAGTTTGCTTAAGTTTTCCGGGCGATCTTCAAAACGAATCCATACATCGGCTCCAAAAATTGGTTTAACACCGGCTGCTGTGGCAATCTTGAACATTTTAACCAGAGCAAACATGTTAGACATATCGGTTAAAGCGATAGCCCCCATACCGCGTTCAACAACCTGCCCGATAAGCGGCTTTAAACGAACCGTTGAATCAACCAGAGAAAATTCAGAATGAACGTGAAGATGAACAAATTGTGTCGGCATAGTTTAATAAATTATGTTAATTCACCACGAAGCTCACGAAGAACACGAAGCTAAAAAAGTGTTTTGTTAGCGTTCAGAAACTAAAAGAGTTTTTAAAATTTATAAGTCCAGAATTTCTATATTTATTATAAATCATCTTCGTGTCCTTCGTGAGCTTCGTGGTGCAATAAATTACAAAACTTCTTTCACCGGTCTAAAACTACGTCGATGGATGGGAGAGGCTCCATGTTCTATCAGTAATTCTCGGTGTAATTTTGTAGGATACCCTTTATGTTTGGCAAACTGATATTGTGGATACACAACATCCATTTCCAGCATTTGTTTATCTCGATATTGTTTAGCCAGTATCGATGCAGCACTGATGCAGGGTTCTGTTAAATCTCCTTTCACTATAGCCTGAACGTCATATTCTGCTAGATCAGGCTCACGGTTTCCATCTACAAGTACTTGCTGTGGTTTTATATCCAGAGCCAGAACAGCTCTTTGCATGGCTAACATGCTGGCATGCAATATATTGATCTCATCAATTTCAAGCTGTGAAGCTTCAGCAATAGACCAGCACAGTGCTTTCTGTTTAATCTCTTGCTCAAGAATGATTCGTTTTTTTTCACTTAGCTTTTTAGAATCGGTTAATCCTTCAATAGGTCGTGTCGGGTCAAGAATAACAGCTGCAGCTACTACAGAACCTGCCAGGGGCCCACGCCCTGCTTCATCGACCCCGGCAACAAGTCGCTCTTCAATGTTACTGTCTAATAAATTATCAGAATTCATCAAGGTTAAATATCACATCAAAAGGTTTTAAGAAGAAGCGAACAGTAGATGAAATTAACCGGTGAAGCTATACTCCAGTCGATTTATTTTCTCACGCATTAATTGAATGACACTAAAAACTCAACCCCATATCATGCTACTCGCTGGTGAAACCTCCGGTGATGCCCATGCTGCTGCAGTAGTCACTGAAATTCAACAAATACAGCCTGATATCCTGTTCACCGGTATGGGTGGACATGAGATGAAAAAGGCTGGTGTGCAAATATTTTTTGATTCCGCTCTAATAGCGGTTATGGGTTTGTTTGAAGTACTTAAACATTGGGGTGACATAAAAAGAGCCATGCGTCTCATCAAACAGGAACTTGAGACATCACGACCAGATTTACTTATTCTTATCGATTACCCAGAATTCAACCTGAAAATGGCAAAACATGCCAAATCATTAGGCATTAAGGTTTTGTTTTATATCAGCCCTAAGGTGTGGGCTTCCCGCCCAAAACGTATCCATAAAATCGGTCAGGCTATCGATCACATGGCAGTAATTTTCAAATTCGAAACAGAGATTTACCGGAAGGCTAATATTCCAGTCACATTTGTCGGCAATCCACTAGTCGATAAAGTTAACACAAGCAATCAGGTTGAGTTAATTCATCAACGCCTGCAACAAAACAAAAATGGACGCATCATCGGCCTGTTTCCGGGCAGTCGAAAAAGTGAAATAAGCAGGCTGATACCGGTTATGCTGGAAACAGCAGCATTAATGTTGAAACAGGATTCCAACTTGAACTTTGTAATACCAGTAGCTTCAAATCTCAATATTGAAGAAATTCAACATCAGTGTAACGCTGCTAAAATCAACGTCACGCTTACTCAGGATAACCTTTATGATGTTATTCATAGCTGTGATGCAATCGTATCCTGCTCGGGAACAGTCACTTTAGAAATTGGTTTACTCAATATTCCTGTGTGTGTTGTCTACAAACTATCCAGCCTGTCTTATCTGATAATAAGACGAATTATAACCATTAAACAAATCAGTCTGATCAATATCATCGCTCGTGAACCGGTTGTTGTTGAGTTATTACAGGATGCAGCCAATGCAGAATCAATCAGCAATGAATTATTTAAACTGTTGGATGACACTCAATATCGACAGCAGGTTTTTCAGGGATTACAAAAAGTAAAAAATAATATGGGGCCGGGTGAAGGTTCTAAACGAATGGCTGAACTGGCTATGTCTTTTATCATTAAACCTAAAACTTCAAGCCAATTAGAAAGCCCAGAATAACTGGGTATTTAAACTAAAGTATTTCATTTTTTTATAATCAAGGTTATCTGTCTCCAGACCGATAGAAAATGACGGATGTTTAAATTCAATACCGACTGTTTCAAGCTCAGGTATTAATATCCAGCTGAGTTGGTTCAAGCCCAATTGCTGTGACAGAATTAGATTTTGATAATCAAAATCTAAAAGTCTGTGATATTCAAGTACAAGACTGTTTTTGTCAGATATTTTATAATTTACTGAAAAATGAGTTTGCATATTAAACTGATAAACAAAATCTTTGTTTGATTCTAAACCTGAGATCACAGGGTCATATGTGAGATAACCATTTTCATCAAAAACCTTGATATCAGATGTAGCTTCAGCTCGAGTAAAAGCAGCCTGATCGATCAGTAGCTCACCCACTACATCTAATAATTCAAGATTAATACTCCATTTATCATTTATTTCATAATCCAGCATCAAATCAATTGAATATCCTTTACCAGAAAGCCGGTCAGTAACCCGGTCAAATAAAGGATCATCTTCATAATAAAGATCAGACGCAAAATTAAAATCGTAGTCATTTGAACCAACAGCCATAGCATGACCATTTAAATTTCCATGAGTTAAATTGGTTGCTTTTAACAGGCTGAAAAAACCATGTAGTTTGAGTTTGGGCGTGATTTGCTGATTGGTACCAAATCTTAATCCTTCACTGCTTGATTTATCCGGTTTGATATAAAGGTCATATTCCTGCCCATTTACTAACGGAAGTTTATTCTCAGTCAAATAGATAAAATGTACAGTTTCATTATCAAAGTTATAATAGGAGTCATCACGATAAACTGTTTGAAGACTGTAGTTATTATATTCAAAGCCCAGCATTATTCGCGAGACAGATAATGCTTTACTGCCTCCTCCAACCTCATCGCTCCAGTGACCTAATATCGAGTGAAGACTGGTAGAATCACTGTAGTTGAAACTTTCAAATGAAAAAGTAAGTTGGGTATCTGACTGAGCATATCCAGCTGCTGGCAAGCAAAGTAAAATTGCATATAAAAAAGGGCGGTTAACCCGCCCTTCTTTTAACCTTTTAAAACTAGCTTTAGAAGATTTCAAAAGTACCATCAATATAAGTTACTTTAGTTGAACCATTCTCCAGCCCTTCAACAGTAGCAACAGCTTTACTATTAATAGTAATTTCAACTGTTTCATTATCTACAATACCATCATTCAGGTTTTGACCGGTGAAGGTTAAAGTTACTCCATCCTGATTAGTAATTTCCAGACTACCCTGCTCCAGAGGAAGATCTGCAGGTGAATCATTTGACGCACTAAATACAAGCTGTCTGTTGTCATAAGAAATTGTCGCTGTAGCATTACCTGCTTCAAAAGCCGTAGCATTTCCAGTAAAACTGACTGTAGCAGCCGGTAAACCTGCAAATTGAGCAGTAAACTGAACACCAACATTTCCTAATGCTGGATTATCAGCATCGAAAAATACAACATCTGGCTCTTCCAGATTGAACGTAATAAATCCATCTACTGAATAATCCTGACTCCATGGGTCCTGGTAACTTGCATAATCACCCTGACCATCTACCCAATGCCAATTAGAATAACTAATAAAATTCCCACTATAACCAACTACAAAATCCTGTATGGAGGTATATGAACCAAAATCACTGTAAGTATCAGTACCTGTGTATCCCCAGCCATAATCGTAACTATGAGTTATTTCAACAGGTAAATCAGCTGATGTATAAACCGCAGTGAAAGTGGAATACGGAGACTCATAGGTAAATGTATCACCCGAATAAGACCAGGAAATCAAATGTGCATCGGCATTATTTGCAGCATAAGTTGAGTCCAGTTCTAATACCTGATTTACGGGTTCAAGCGTATCCGCATCAGTAACAGAGGCAGAAACTGTTATTTCATAACTGTCATTATTGCCATTACCAACTGTTCCAGTCGCAGTGAATGAACCGGGAACTACTTCAAGTATTTCAAAGAATGTCTCTCCTTGTTCAGTGACTTCTACAGTATAAGGATAAAGAGTCGCTTCAAGGTCACCAGAAAAAGTTACCGGATCGGTTGCGTCGACTAACATTCCACTCGCATCTACTGTTTTCTTTTGAGTAGCCGTAAAATCGAAGTTAAAACCCATTTCTACAGGAGCAGAAGGCTCATCTGCAGTGCCCGCTTGTAGATCTGCAAAACTAACCGTGTAAGCCGCAGAAAGAGTTACATCAATTGTACCATTACCGACGGTCAATATTGACGAGTCACCTTCAGCTTCAATATTTTTAACACCCAGAGTAATAACCGTTCCGGCACCATCGGCTGGAACAAGTACTGTCATATCCAGTGTAATGTCTTCTCCATCAATGGATAGTTCTCCACCCGTGATGCTGTATTCAACACCATCAGCTGTGCTGGCCATTGAAAGTGTACCGGCTGAAAATGGTGTTGTCCCATCAAAATCTTCAAAACTAGTTAATGTTTGAAGATTGCCCGACAGGTTCTCCATAATTGCCATGACACCAAATCCAATCGCATCTCCAGTACCATCATTCTGAATCATATCTTCAGCCATCAAAGACATATCAATCTGATTTTCAAAGGCCATGCTCGGTGATTCAATTTCACTACCTATAGTGACACCCCAGGTTCTTAAATCAGCGACAAAAGATTTTGCCTTGGCAACGTCAGTATCTCCAACATTAACTGGAGTATCAGGAGTAACTTCTCCTGTTCCAGCTATTGCATCATCAACATCTCCCTCAAGATCGGCAAGTACACCCGATGTATCTGTAGACCCTGTTTCAGCCAGTGCAGTCCCGGCTCCCTGAATAATTTCTTGTAATGAAATATTAGCATCATCCTCAGGAGATCCATCTACACTATCATCGGCGGCTGACATTGTACCATTAGCAAATTCTTCAGCTAGTGTAGCTAAAGCAGCATCAAGGTCAGGTTGTCCATTAGCATCTTCAGGTGCTAACTCAGCAATCGAAGCACCCAGAGCGGCATAAACCACGGCACTTGCATCCGCTGCAGCAACACTGGCAGCATCAGTTATATCCACAGGTTCAGTTCTTAAAATATCAATGCCGCCTAATAAATTGGAAACCAGTGCATTGGCTGTTTCAATAATAGTTGTATCCAGAGTTGCATTACTTAAAGCATTCTCCGCGGCCATATGGGTAAAAGGAGTTACCTGTACTTCGATGCTTTCACCATCTTCAGCATCCGGTAAAAGAGCTGTCATTGACAGACTGCCAGGTTTATATTGCTCACCAAAATCGATCGTGCCACTTGCATCCTCGTCTAGAGGATCTCCAGCCTGTGCTGTACCACAACCAGAAACGACATCACAAACCATGGTTGTAGAGGCATCGTTAGTTACTTCAATGACAATAGGCCCACCTTCGTAACTATCATTCAAATCCATTGTGTAACGACCATTAGCATCTGTTGTAGCAGTTCCAACTACTCTTAACACATTTCCGGAACTATCAAGTTCTGATGCAGTAACAACACCGCTTATGATTATTCCTTTAGCCGCAGTTCCTGCCAGGGTTGCTTCAATAGTGGTAACAGGTGGTGGAGTTTCGGTGGGATCATCAGAGCTACTGCTTCCGCAGGCTGATAAAGCAGCTGTAATACTGAGTGCTAACAGGGTTTTACTAAAATTGTATTTATCCATTGATTCACCTTTACTTGGTTTGATTAATTATTGAAATTCTCAGAAAACTCAACCCTGATATAACTGCGAATAAAAGTTTAAACATTTTTTATTTTTATAATTTGAAAGGTGACTTAATCTATACCTGAAAAGTAAGACTTCCATCATCACCCAGAAATTTCTAGTTTTTTAAAGTATTAGGTTGAGAGTAGAAAGATATTATAATTATTATTAATATTAGTTTTGTGATCAAAAGCACACTTTTAATTGAACTTTAACTTATATCCAGCTCGTTCTACTTCCTGTTTTTCCTGGGTTAAATCTGCCTTTGTTAATGGATGGCTATCAAGGTAACCTTTCGGAAATACAATCTTAAAAGTATTTTCCTTAAGTTTTATTTTTACATGCCGAGAAGTATCCCAGTCACGGCTGCGTTCAAGATTAATAGCCAGCCTTAACAGAATTATGACTACTATTATGTTTTTGTCACATCTGGGGGATTCATCGATTAGCTTCATATTCAACTTACCTCGCTGTAACCTCACCATTAAGCCTAAAGTATTTTGCATTTCACGTGAAAACCCGGGCATATCCGACTGTTCAATAATATAACCGCTATGTCTTGGGTAATTGTTATGTGAAATGGATAGTCCAATTTCATGTAATTTACTTGCCCAGATTAATACTAATCGCAGAGTGTTTTCCTCACCAAGTTTCAGCTGATCATACATTTGCAATGCTGTATTACAGATACGACCTGACTGCGCGGTATCCAGTCGATAACGTAGTTCAAGATTAGTGACAGTATCGAGGCGAATATCATGACCTTGTGCAGTTTCAATCATGTCATTCAGCAAACCTTCTCTAAGTGCCCCTTCCGATGCCTGCATGCTCTCTATCTGTAATTCTTCGAAGGCTCCCATTAACACACAAAGACCTCCAATAATAACCGGTGCCCGATTCATGGATAAGCCCGGTAAATCAAGATGACTTATATGCCCGGTTTTTATAAAAAGTTCACTTAATTTTTTCAGGTTTGCATAGTCAATGATGCCATTGGTCTGGAAATTTTCAGACAGTATTTTAGAAATGTTTTTTATCGTTCCTGAAGAGCCAATACACTCCTGCCATCCTTCTTTAAGATATTCATCACTTATCCATTCGAGCTTTCTTCTTGCTTCAAGAATTGCATTTTGGATTCTTTCTTCGGTGATTTCTCCAGTCTCAAACCATTGATTGGTAAAATTGACGCACCCCATGTTCAAGCTTTCCATCATGATAGGGTTGTATGCCTTGCCAATAATAAACTCGGTACTGCCTCCACCTATATCTATAACCAACCGGTTAGTTTCTGTTTGAACCATATTGTGCGCAACACCCTGGTAAACCAGGCGGGCTTCTTCCTGTCCTGCAACAATATTAATCGGGAAGCCTAAAGCTTTCTCAGCACGCGCCAGGAAGGAGTATGAATTTCGTGCTTTACGTAATGTCATGGTGCCAACTGCTGAAACATTTTGCGGGGGTAAATCTTTTATACGTTGTCCAAACCTGCTCAAACAGGCCAGAGCTTCTTCCATTTTTTCTTCTGAAATAAAATTTCTGTCATCAAGGCCTGCTGCAAGGCGTACCATTTCCTTGATCTTATCGATAGTCAGAGGCTGGTTATTTTCTAACCTTGCTACAACCATATGGAAGCTGTTTGAACCAAGGTCAATCGCCGCCAGCTGACGCTTTGTATTTATCATAATGTTTAACGATTTCGTTTTTTGCGATTGCTGGCTCTATAGTTTATTTTTTTATGTGCTCGGGCAAATTTACTGCGTTCATTGGCCAGCTGAACCATTTTAAGCTGAGCACAAATACTGTCTTCATCATCAGTTACCCGTTGAATATAACTACCATCCTGCTGTAAGTCCCAGGCTGAACAGGTATCGTTAAGACAGGTATTTAGAATAGTACGGCACTCTTCACGATGAATATCAACATCAATCGGCGTGAGCACTTCAACCCGATGCTCCAGGTTTCTGGTCATCAAATCAGCCGAACCGATGTAAAACTCTTCTTCGCCATCATTCCTGAAATAAAATATCCGGCTATGCTCAAGAAAGCGCCCAACAATACTTATGACTGAAATATTATCAGACAGCCCGGGGATACCGGGTCTAATTCTGCAGGTATCACGAATGATCAATTCAATTTTTACCCCGGCCTGAGATGCTTTATACAATTCCTGACAAATTTCCTTATCCTCCAGCGCATTACACTTAAACCGAATCAAGCCCTGAGATTTATTTTTTTGATGTTTAATTTCACGCTGTATTTTTCCAATTAGAGCCATTTTTAAGACTTTAGGTGCTGGTAATATTTTCAGGTAATTACGTTCTGGCGTAAAACCGGTTGTCAGAAAATTAAATAACTCCGTGAGATCACGGCCAATACTTTCATTACAGGTTAAGATGCCAACATCACTGTATAACCTGGCTGTTCCAGCATGATAATTACCGGTTCCAAGATGAGCATAACGTCTCAAGCCAGAATAATCTTTACGTACCACCAGAATCACTTTGCAGTGCGTTTTAAGCCCCACCACTCCATAAGTTACGTGAATACCTGCTTCTTCCAGACGACTGGCCCAACGAATATTAGCCACTTCATCGAAACGCGCCTGTAGCTCAACCACTACGGCAACCTGCTTACCGTTTTGAGCTGCAGAAATTAAATAGTCGATAATTTTACTGTCCTGAGAGGTACGATACAGCGTCATTTTAATCGCGTGCACCTTTGGATCCATACTGGCTTCTTTTAAAAATCGAATCGCACTGGTCGCAAAAGATTCATATGGGTGGTGCAAAAAAAGCGAGCCAGAATCACGAATTGCATAAAATATATTCGGTGCTGCACGCAATTTAACATGGTCTATCGGGCGATGAGGTTCATGGTGTAATTCAGGTTTATTGATACCCACTATTTCCCATAAATCTCGCATGGATAACATGCCACTACCGGTGAAGGTATCACTGTCATCTATCAGCCCAATTTCAGCAGCCAGCATGCCTCGCCTTACCGGATCCATCGAATCATTAACTGTTAACCTGACAACAGTTGCGAATTTACGGTTAAGCATTTCTGATTCAATACTGGCCAGCAGGTCATCTGCTTTTTCTCTCGAAGCACCCACATTGATATTACGGACTACTCGAAAGTTTTCACAGGCTACAATTTTCATCTTAGGAAACAACAGGTCCAGATTTTTGGACATGATATCTTCTAGAAGAACATATTTATGAGTATCACCCAGTTGAATAAACCGGCTTATGCCGGAACCACCACTGGGTACTTTTACACGGGCAAGTAAATTTTCTTCATCATCCCGGTAACGCAAAGTGACCAGAAGGTTCAAAGAGAAATTTGAAATAAAAGGAAATGGATGAGCTGGATCAACTGATTGAGGTGTAACAAGCGGAAAGATATTGTTCAAATAATATTCACGTAAATTAACCTGCTGTTCCACACTCAAGTCAGCATAATCACAAATATCGATATCATGCTCTTCCAGTAAACCCGTTAAATCTTTATAAAGGCGGTAAACTTTTTCTTCCAGCTCAATTACAATTTTATAGGACTCTGCAATTTGCTGCTCTGGAGTTCGCCCATCGATTGACAATACCGGAATATGTGCTCCCAGTTGCTGCTTCAACCCACCAATTCGTTTCATGAAAAACTCATCAATATTGGTACTGACAATAGCTAGAAACTTCACTCTTTCCAGCAATGGATTAGATTCATTTTCAGCTTCAGACAGAACTCTACGATTAAACTCTAGCCAGGAAAATTCACGGTTTAAATAATATTGAGAATCGTCCAGATCGAACACTACTTCTTCAACAGGTTCCAGCTCTGAGATTGAGTCCTGATTTGTAGTTTGTTGGTTTATTTGTTTCAAAGGCATATCAATTCCTTACGCTGTTTGGACGGTTTGATGTAAAATGCTCTGCTGTTTGTCATTACCTTAAGTTAATTTTAGAATTTTTTCATTATTTTTCAATACCATGAACGACCTTTCTCAAGTAAATGCTCAATTATTCGCCGGGGTAGAACTAATCTCAGCGGTAAGCTTTTTTGCCATTGCTTTTATCTTCTACCTGAATCGAATTAGAATCAAACAGTCGTGGCTATTATTCAGAACTCAATATTGCCTTAACCACCTGGGGCTTGAACAGATATCCGACATCCAGATTCCCGATGGTCTGGGGCATCATTTTACCATTGACCGCTTACTTTTACGCCATAACGGTATTACTTTATTAGTGTATAAAAAATATCCCGGTAAAATATTTTGTGCGAGCAATATTGATGAGTGGACTCAGATGCTGGGGCAGAAAAGTTATGCTTTTAAAAACCCATTATTCGAACTGGATTATCAAATCAAAGCTATTTCTGCTCTCCTGCCAGATATTCCCATTGATGGATTTTTATTTTTCGACCACTCAACTGCATTTCCAAAAGGTCACCCTGAACAGGTCATGCACCCAAATTTAATTCCAGAAGAGTTACAACGTAACAACCGGCACCAGGTAGAAACTAAAGTAATGTCTGCATGGAAAAAAATGCAGGACTTCTAAGCCCCAAATGAATACCTCTGCCATCAATGGTAATGTCATCAGGCTAGCACTTGCGCAGGCTTTGATGATGTCTGTCAATACGTTACTACTGACCTCTTCTTCAATCATTGGTTTTGAACTGGCTGAAAATAAGGCACTTGCAACATTGCCACTGGCTATTCAATTTTTTGCGACCATGTTAACCAGCATTCCTGCTTCATTAATGATGAATCGCTTTGGCAGACGTAAGGGCTTTATTTTTAGCTCTATAGTCGGTTTTGCCGGTAGCCTTTTGGCTTTATATGCAATTACTCAGGAATCTTTTGCAATATTTTGTTTAGCCACTGTACTGTTTGGCATCTACACCGGATTTGGAAATTACTTTCGTTTCGTGGCGACCGAAGTTGCTCCTGCCGGACATAGTAGTACGGCTATCTCCTATGTTTTAGCAGGTGGCGTTCTTGCTGCATTCATCGGTCCTAATCTTGCTAGTTACAGTAAAGACATATTCGACATTGCCTACATGGGCAGCTTTATCGCTGTGTTTATTCTTTATAGCCTTAACCTGCTCAATATTTTATGGATAGATTTACCTAAACCGATGAACCGGGCACTCAATGACTATGCCCGCTCCTTACGTGAAATTGCCAGCCAACCCTATTTTATTGTAGCCCTGTTATCAGCTGCCATTGGATTCAGCATGATGTCTCTGTTAATGACCGCAACACCTCTTTCAATGAAACACGAAAACTTACCCTTCAGTGATGTTGCCTTTGTCATTCAGTGGCATGTTCTGGGCATGTTTGCACCCTCATTTTTTACTGGACACCTGATCAATCGTTTTGGCGTTGAGAAAATTATATTTATTGGCGGGTTGTTAATGCTTGGATGTATCGGCGTGAATTTAACAGGAACAACTCTATGGCACTTCTGGCTGGCACTTTTTTTATTAGGGCTGGGCTGGAATTTTATGTTTATTGGTGGCACAACCATGCTAACTAAAACTTATAATGAAGCTGAAAAAGCCAAGACTCAGGCGCTCAATGATTTTACAGTTTTTACTACTGTTGCCTTTGCATCACTCGGCGCGGGCATTTTACAGCATCAATTGGGTTGGATAATGGTGAATATAAGTGTCATACCTTTTATTCTGATTTGCCTGCTATCGATAGTATGGTTAAAAACTAAACCTAAACATGCTGCTTCAGTTTAGAAAGCAGATATTCTCAGACCATTAATAAATTGGCTGTTTAAACATTTCGAGTTAAATATGAAAATTGCATATTTTAGCAGTGATCTTTTCATGCAGTGTTTAGAAGTGTTTCATGAACACCATCATGAGATAGTCGCAATATTTGCCGCTGATTCAGCTGAAAACTGTAAAGATATTCAGCAATATGCAAGCCAAAAAAACATTCAATACTTCACCGGAAAACCTCAAAAGATACAAATTCAGCAACTGGAGAACGAAGGAGTAAGCTGCTTCTTTAGTATTGAATACGATAGTTTAATTCCTTTGCCTTCCTCTAAGGTTAAAACCATCAATATGCACCCGACTATGCTTCCAGAAGGTCGTGGAATAACACCGCTTAGCCATCTTATCCTTCAATACCCACAGCATGCAGGTATTACATTTCATAAACTCGCAGAACAGTTTGATGAAGGAGATATCATCCTGCAATCTCCCATACAGCTTGATGAGCATGAAGGTCTGGAATCTCTTTTAGTTAAACTAAATTTCAAAATACCTGAACTGTTAAACAGGTTACTTTCAGATTTACCAAATCTCTATCAACAGGCAAAACCCCAGGGTAAAGGCAGTTACTGGCCAAAGCTTACCGATCAGGATCGAATGCTTAACTGGTCAGCCAATACCGCAGATATTTCCAGGATGATTCGCGCTTTCGGCCAATTTGGTGTGGTTTGCTGTATCGGTCATGAAATATGGTTAGTAAACCATATAGAAACACATACCACCCAACACTCTTCCCCAGGCGGAACACTTTTAAGCGAAGATAATAAAACCTGTGTGGTCGCAGTAGCTGATGGAATCGTCATTATCTACAAAGACGGTATTATTCAACGAAGAGAATTAAACCCTGTTTAGACCCCTCGCCTTATTCACTTTTAAAATTGTATCTACAACTGCAATAAATAAGGCTACACTCAGGCTATCCATTAAAATTATAAAATCATGGATAAATAAAAATTATAAACAAATCGCTTAAGAGGAAAAAACATGAATAAAAGTTTACTACTTGCTTGTACTGGCCTGACTCTACTTGCCAGCAGTGCTCATGCTCAGTGGGGGAACTGGGGAATGCCCGGTGGATCAAATGCAGCTCCAAATATGATGCCATGGGGAGCACAAAATTATTCCCGGCCACAATATAACCAGCAACCCTATGGTTCTAATTTCATGCCATGGGGTGGAAATCGAGCGCCCGTTTATCAGGCTCCACCGCCCCAACCTTTTGGTGGAAGCATGATGCCCTGGGGCGGAAACCGTGCACCCGCTTATAGCCCACCACCTGCACAGCCTTTTGGTGGAGGTATGATGCCCTGGAATGCCATGTCACAACCTCAGCCACGACCACAGCCGCAATCACAACCTTTCATGATGCCTGGCATGGATCAGGGTATTCGCTCAATGATGCAGCCAGGAAAAATTATGGCTGAAGAAGCGACTCCCGGTATGTATATGAAACCGACCTGGCGCTAAACCTCAAACCCTGTTCACAAATTAAAGAACAGGGTTTTCATTCACCAGCTTAAAAGTAGCGACCAGTTTTAATTTGTGGCTTAATTCAGCAAGACCTTCTGCGTTAATATTCAACTTGAAGCTTTCTTCCTTGCTGGTGTCATTAGACGGTGTACATTCAAGATCAGCTGTACGATCAGCAGTAGCAGACCAAAAGCAGTGCCAGTTGATATTGTCTAACTTTGTGGTGACAAACTCAGCCTTTCCATCAAATGCTACGACTAATTTTGAAATTCCATATTCATTGTCCTGAGTCGGTTTCCATACACCGGATACCATGTGCGGAGAACAGGCAGAAAGTAGTGCAACAGCGATAAATAGAAACAGAGGGTAAATACTCTTCATGTCTGGATTAATACCGTATCTTAAAAAACCAACAGATTAACATGCAACAACCATCTTTGAATTAACACAAGTCATGCAAAGGTTGACGTTACTGGCAAAGACTTAACAGATTAACGACCAAACTGTTTCCGGTAGTTTTCCATCGTCATATCCATATGTTTTTTAAATAAGCGCCGGAAACTGCTTTCATCCTGATAGCCCACTTCATACACAATTTTATTCGATGGTAACTGAGTTATTTCAAGCAGATTACAGGCTCTATTGATGCGAATTCTTTGTAAATACTGTAAAGGTGAGCAATTCAGTACTTTGGAAAATCGTCGTTTGAGCTGTCTGTCACTGATATTTAAACGTTCAGACAAGCTGGTCAAATTTATATCCTCAGCACAATGACGTTCAATATATCGTTGGGCATGCTGTACCTTATCATCAGAGTGTTTCAAGGTTTCTATGTTTGGCCGATAAACTAGCGGAGATGAGGCATTAAGATTCATCATTAAAAGCTTTGCGGTATCGACTGCTATTTGATGTCCTGCAAAGCGTTCTACCAGGTACATAATCAGGTGTTCATAGGATAATACACCTCCATTAGCACAGATAATATTGCCGTAATCAGCAATGCTTTTACGAGTATCAATTTTTAATTTTGGAAACATCCTGTGAAAATGGTGTTCATTGTTCCAGTGCATTAATGCTGGACGACTTTGCATCAGCCCAGCCTTCGCTAATAAAAATGATCCACTGCAAATACTTAATAACATTCCACCCTTATCATAATGCTGTTGAATAACCGGAATTAAAGATTCGGCATGGGACATAGTCTGCTCAACCCTTTGATATTTGGACGATGAATGAAATACAGGGGGTAAAATCCATAAATCGGGTGAAGTTTCAAGCTCAAGATAATTATGTAAACTGTAATCAGGTTGAATTGTTAATCCATTGATAGGCATAACAGATTCACCATCCATTGAAATGGTATGCCATTCAAACATCGGCTCCAGACCAGACTTAATCAGCGTATAGTTCGATGCAATCAATGCATCCAGAATGCCATGAATAGAAGACCCTATACACCTGTCCATTAAAAATAATGCTGCTTTCACCGTTATGTCCTGATTCACCAGTATTATGTCAAATATGACACTTATTAAGATTCACTGCAAATATATACTGGTTGTATCTTAAAGAGAATACACCCATGAATTGTCCATCACTGTCCCTGGTAAAATCTGCACTGATTGAGTTTCCATCTTCAATATCATTGATTACAAACTCGGCAAAAAGCAGTCGCACAAAACGTGTAGTTCCATGGAAATTTAGAGTTCTGGGTTATACATTAAATTTAATATCCTTAGTGAATAACAATTGGGCAGCCGCACAACTCAACAAGATCTGGTTCACCGTTTATAAACGCCGTCCAAAACCCTGGGTAAAGAAATTCTGGAACCAGGCCGACCGAAGAATTGAAATAAACCTGAGTGACCAAAGCATTCCTGTCTATTGCTGGGGTCGTGGTCCTCTGGTAGTTTTAATGCATGGTTGGAGTGGTTCTGGCACACAGTTCAAACACTTTATTCCAGCTTTAACAAAGGCAGGTTACCGGGTAGCTGTTTTTGATGCTCCAGCTCATGGAACTAACCCGGGTAAACATTCACACCTGCTGGACTTCACTGATTCGCTTGTTGCCATTCAACAGCAAATAGGACCAATAGACACTGTCATCGCTCATTCATTTGGAGCCATGGCCGTCACATTAGCGACACGCCGCGGTTTAATGCTTAACCGAATGGTGTTGATTGCGCCTAATCTTGATGTACAGGAAATATTTGATTCATATACCCAATTATTGAAGCTCAGACCAAAACTGGTCCAGAAATTCAAAACATTAATCAGTATTGAATTTAAAAAGATACTGCAAATAGATCACTCTTGGGGTCTTTTTACAACGATAAACCTTTTAGAGGATAAATATCAAAGCGGTTTATTAGTATTTGATTCTGCTGATGAAGAGGTTTCACAAAAGCATTTTAATGAGATTGAAACTCACTGGAGCAATTCATCTGTTATCAAAACTCAGGGGCTTGGACATGTCAGGTTATTAAAAGATCAAGACGTTATTGGTCAGATAATTAGTTATCTTAAGCTTTAGTGTGGAGCACGCGGCACACCCTACGGTATAAGTGTACAACTTTAACTTACTGAATAATCGCAGGTAAAAAACCACCTTTATTGAATCGATTAAATTCAGATGGATGTAGTTCAATAATAAATTTAGAAGGTCTTGATACTCCAAACACTGGACAATTCTCTGAACGACAGGGCTGTAAGATTTTTTTATCAATAATTTGTGCTTGTTCATCCAGCCAGATTACTGTCAGGGGTATCAATGTATTCTTCATCCAGATTCGGTAATTACCTGGGTTTGAATAAACAAATAACATGCCTGCATTTTGTTGCAGATTTTGTCTAAACATTAAACCCTGAGTTTTACGTTCAACGGTATCCGCTATTTCGAGCTTGTAGAGTTTATTATTCAACTCCAGTACCTGAGTAGGAAAGAGTTGCTCGGAGAATTGTTGAGAGGTAAAACCTGCAAAAGGCATGATAATTAACAGAAATATAAAACTGAATTTTGCTAAGCTATTCATAGCTAATTTTACTTCCTCAAAATTGGAACTTACATTATAAACTCCATGAAAATAATATACAGATGGACATTGAGTGTTTTTATCGGACTGAGCTTGTCTAACGCCAGCCATGCTGACCGGGAAGTGAAGGTAAAACGCTTTGCAGATATTTCTTTTGCAAAAACGATTCAATACCCTGCTTCGGTCATTAATTTGCATATTGCAGATATTGCTTCTGAGACTAGTGGGCGAATAATTTACTTCCCGGACCTGGTCGGTGAAAAAGTAGAAAAGGGTCAGGTCATCATTAAACTGGATTGCACGACTGCAAAAATTAATAAAACGCGTATAGAAGCCGCTATCAAACAATTAATGGCCAAACGTAAATTAACAAAACAACAACTAGAACGTGCAAATCGTTTGAGCCGTAGCAGCAGTATTTCGCGTGAGGAACTTGATCAACGTGAAACTCAACTGGTTGCAGATAATGCCAGCATAGAAGAGCAACAGGCTTCACTCGATGCAGCCCGACAAAGGGTTAATTATTGTCAGATAAAAGCCCCTTTCGATGGGTTAATTTTAGAGAAATTCACCAGTACAGGTTCATATGCCACGCCAGGGTCACCACAATTTAAACTGCTCAAACCTGATGCAGTAGAAGTTCGACTGGAAATACCGGTTAATAAATTACCTCTGTTAGAACAGGCTAAAGTAATAAACTATGAAAGCTCTGGTTTTTTATATGGTCTTAAGGTTCGCAAGGTATTACCAATTGTCGACAAAACCAGCAAACAACAAGTTGTACATTTAGAGTTCACCTCAACTAATTTCCCTCCAGGTGGTAGTTATGGCCTGGTAAAATTTGATACTAAACAACATTTCATTCCCGCACAATATGTTCAACAAAGAGAAAACTTATTCGGCATTTTTATCGCACATAAAAATAAAGCACAATTCAAACCGTTACTAAATGCCCAGGAAGGTCAAGCTGTACAGAGCAGCCTTCCAGAAGACAGCTTAATCATTGGTAATCACCTTCAGCTACTCATCGATAATGAAAAAATACTGGTAAAACACTGAGCCTGAGAAAAGATGTTATTAAGATTTTTAAAAAATGACGTACTTGCGAATTTATCATTTGCTCTAATTCTGGTCATAGGCACTATTTCGTACCTCTCTTTACCTCGCCAGCAAGATCCTGATATCAACTTTAACTGGATAGTCGTCACCACTTTATTACCTGGCGCATCGGCTCAGGATGTCGAAAAACAAATTACCGATCCACTTGAAGATGCTCTAAAAACTTTACCGGACATTAAATTTGTTTCGAGTAATAGTAGAGAGTCCGTCAGCAGCCTTTTAATCCGTTTCAATCAGATCGATGAACGTACTTATGATAAACACCTTTCAGACTTACGCCGGGAAATTCAAAATGTAGAAAGTGATTTCCCTGAAGCAAGCACAACCCCTAAAGTGCTGGAAATTGTTTCTGCCAATGCCTTTCCTGCAGCAACCGTATTAATCAAAGGTGTCGCTTATGATGAAAACCTCAGACTTCAGGCAAAGCATGTAATCGATGAATTGAAACGCATGAAAGGTGTGGATAGAGTCGATAATTATGGTTTGAACGATCCTGAATTACAGATTTATTACCAGCCTGAAAAGCTAATTACTTACGGATTAAACCCAACTGATCTGGCAGATTCAATCAAACTCTTATTTAATGATTTATCCGCTGGTAGCCTGACTGCAGGGGATCAAAAATGGTTAGTCAGGTTAAATGGCAAAAATGAAGACCCTGCTTATCTTTCATCATTACCTGTTTTGACCAGACCGGGCTATGTCCCGCTATCAAATCTTGCTCACATTGAGCACAGTCAGCGGGAAGCCAGTCGGCTGGTCAGCAGTAATGGCACACCGACTATCCTCGCTGCCGTTTTAAAACAGTCAGGTTCAAATACCTTAGAGCTGATTGAACAGGTTCAGGATTATATTCAACAACGTAACAAACTCAGCCAGTCCACCGGTGTTGAACTGGTACTTGTTGATGATCAATCCGAAATCACCCGAAATGCACTCAACATTATGCAAACCAATGCCATCTACGGTTTGTCATTTGTACTGCTCATCACTTTTGTTTTTCTTGGTTTACGCATTGCAGTCATTACCACAGTTGGTATTCCGTTTATTCTGGCAGGAACTTTCTGGATTTTAAGTGGGCTGGGGCAAACACTGAATGTCTCTGTTTTACTCGCCGTTGTTATTGCTTTAGGTATGCTGGTCGATGATGCTGTGGTGGTTGCAGAAGCTATTTATCATCGTATTGCACTTGGAGAACAACGGGATCATGCCGTCATCAATGCGTTAAAAGAAGTTTTCGCACCGGTCACTACAGCCGTGTTAACGACTATGGCTGCATTTTTACCGCTTGTATTACTACCAGGCATCCTGGGCGAATTTATGAGAGTCATACCACTGGTGGTCACCATTGCATTATCGATCAGTCTGGTTGAAGCCTACTGGATGTTACCCGCCCATGTTCTGGTGATGAATTTTGATGGACATCACCGTAAGCCTTCAAGAACTCAGCTATGGCGAGTACGCATGACACGGGCCATTCGTATTTTCTATACACGCCTGTTAATCAAAGTTTTACGTTTTCCTAAATTAGCCATTTTTGTCAGTACACTCTTATTCATGTTAGCAGTGGTTATCATGGCTAGCCCAATAATCAAAAAAGACTTTTTTGCGAGTGATACTTTGCGCCTGTTTTACGTCAATGTTGAAATGTCACCTACATCTATCCTTCAAAATACACATAACAAAGTCGAAGAGATCGAACAGTTAACACGAAGGTTACTAAAAAATAATGAATTTCGTGAGATGGTTAGCTACTCGGGCTTACTCTTTACCGAAACCGAACCCAGATTTGGCAACCAATATGGCCAGGTTCTGGTAGGACTAAACCCTCGCCTACCGGGCATGCGCAGTGTCGAACAGATAATGGAAGATATTCGTGAACAGGTTACCAATGTGCCTGAACCAGATAACATTTCTTTCCTCAAACTGAGTGGAGGACCTCCTACGGCAAAATCTATTAGCGTTAAAGTTAGGGGAGATGATTATGATGAAATAAGACAAGCAAGCAACGAACTAAAAGACGTTTTATCCAGTCATGAACTGGTTTCAGATATCACCGATGATGCTGCTCGCGGTTCGAATCAGGTGAGTTACCAGTTACGCCATGAACAAATTCATAAACTGGGCGTTAACCCGGCATTATTAGCACGTACATTGCTTATTTCAGTTGATGGTGAAGTGCTAACCGATCTACAGATTAACGGAGAAAAAACTGAAGTTAGAATATTAAGTGCTCGTGACAATTTAAAACAGATCGATGATTTACTACAGCAAGTTATATTTACCTCAACGGGTAAAGCTATTCCACTAGGCCAGCTTATATCCGCAGAAACTCAAAGCAGCCTGGGTAATATTCGTCATTACAATTTTAAGAGAACTATTACGGTTGAAGCTGATATTGATAAAACTCAAATTGATGAAGTGACCGCTAATAATTTTATAAAAGATGAATGGAAAAAAATTAAACATAAGTACCCAAATGTTAACTTAGACTTTTCAGGAATTCTTGATGATATTCAGGAAGCCCTGGACGCTATTGTCGTGCTGTTTATATTTGGTGTTGGCGTCATGTACATGATTCTGGGCACGCAATTTAAGAGTTATTTTCAACCCTTGATGATTTTGTCTACGGTATTCCTGGCTTTCACTGGTGTGGTTATTGGCATTTTAATCACTCAACATCCATTAAGTTTATTTGCACTGTATGGCATAGTTGCTCTGGCCGGAATTGCTGTCAATTCGGCCATCGTACTGATATCAACAGCCAATGCAAAACTTGCCAGTGGCATGTCATTGTTACATTCCACCGTTTACGCAGCCAGGAGGCGTGTTATTCCTATCGTGATTACTACATTGACTACTATTGGCGGGCTATTATCTTTAGCCACAGGACTTGGTGGAGAGTCATTAATCTGGGGACCGGTGGCAAATGCAATTGTCTGGGGACTGGGATTTTCTGCGACATTGACTCTATTTATTATTCCAATTTTATACCGACTTTTTATGTCGCGTAGCCATTTACTAAAAACACAACATTAGATTTATCTTGATGAGAGGCGATATTCATGTGGGTGCTGCCAATTTTTTGATCAAACCCAGTGATAGGAAAACCATTATTTCAAAAGTAGATGAAGTACTTTACAGGTAGTGTAAAAATCTTCGATTAAACTAAAGTTGATCTATGTCAACTTTTAAAATCTTTTAAATAATAAATAATTCATAAACTGTTAAATTAACCTATGTTATATGTATGAAAGTAGTACTGGTGATCGATATCCCTGTTCACCTGGTAAATTTCATGCGGATCAATATAAAAACCGTAGATAAAAACACATGACAGGAGTCAGTCAAATTTAGTAGATATTAATAAATAGTGCTTGTCATCAATGAGAATTGACTCTTTTAATATTAATTGAGGTAATCAACTGTGAAAATTAACTTAAGATTTAAAATTTTAGCAGGAGCCCTTGTACCCCTTGCTTTTTTACTGCTTCTGGGGCTTCTCAGCATAACAAGCATCAACTCTATTACCTCAACGAATAAATTGGTGGATCATACCCATGAAGTATTGGAACAGTCGAATAACATAATTGGCTCAGCAGTCGATATGGAAACAGGTATGCGAGGGTATTTGTTGGCAGGCAAGGAGGATTTTTTAAACCCATATACACACGGCGAATCTGAAACTTACAAACAAATAACCTCACTCAAGCAGACGGTTAATGATAACCCCAAACAGGTGAAGCGACTGAGTGAAGTCGAAAATGTGTTAAAGGAATGGCAAACTAAGGTGACGGAACCAAACATCGCTTTACGGCGAAAAATTGGTGATGCGAAGACTATGAATGATATGGCTGCTCTGGTTGGTGAAGCACGAGGCAAGGTCTATTTTGATAAATTTCGCGAGCAGATATCCACCTTCATTGAGCGTGAATCTACGCTATTACACAAACGTAGGGAAGAATTTCAACAGGCAGAAATTGAAGTAACAACTAATTTTAAACTGCTGGAAAAAACAACGGCCTGGGTTGATCACACCCACAAGGTATTAGAAAACACATCATTGATGCTGGCTCATGCCGTTGATATGGAAACGGGTATGAGAGGTTACCTGCTAGCCGGTGAAAGTGATTTTCTTGAGCCTTATAACAAGGGTAAGAAATCTTTTTTTAAAGAGGCTCAGGCACTCCAGGAAAGTGTCAGTGATAATCCCGCTCAGGTTGATCGCCTTGAAAAAATGCAGACACTTATAAAAGACTGGATCAACAATGTGGTTGAACCAGTCATTAATTTACGAGCAGAGGTAGCGGATGGTATTGGTTCTCTGGAAGATATTGATGATTATGTTTCAGAGAAAAAGGGCAAACAATATTTTGATGCATTTCGTCAGAGCGTTGAAAAATTCAGTAAAATTGAACGAGAGCTGATGGGAGAAAGGCAAAAGAGTGCAAAAACTGCTGAACAGGAAGTTGAACAACACCTTGAGATTATGAAGCAGAATGAGCACTGGGTAACCCATACCTATAAGGTGATTGCTCAGGCGAATGATATTCTGGCAGCCGCAGTCAATATGGAAACAGGTATGCGTGGTTACCTGCTCGCAGGTAAAGAAGATTTTCTGGCACCCTATACCGAAGGTGGAGATCATTTTTACAGCTCACTGGATTCTCTTAGAAAGACGGTCAGCGATAACCCTGCTCAAGTTACTTTATTGAATGAAACAGAAGCAAATGTTATAGACTGGCAAAAAAATGTTACCGAACCAACGATAGATTTACGTCGAAAAATTGGTACTGCCAAAACCATGGATGACATGGCTGACCTGATTGGTGAGGCTCAGGGAAAACAATATTTCGATAAATTCCGCAGTATTATGTCTGAATTCAGTGCAGAAGAGCTGCAGTTGATGGGTGTAAGGCAAGCAGCAAATAAAACCACTGTGGATAATACCTTTAACTTTATCTATATCGCCATTGTGGTGTCATTAATTATTGGTATAGGCATTGCGATAGTTGTTAGTAAAGGCGTGCTTAAACAGGTGGGTGGAGAGCCTGAAGCTATTGAAGATATCGCGAAAGAAATTGCGAATGGCAATTTAAGCCTACATTTTACTGCCAGAGAAAGTCAGGATGCTAGTGGCATTTTTTCAGCAATGATTGATATGTCTGACAAGCTTCGAGATATTGTCACGACAGTCATAAGTTCGGCTAATAATATTTCACAGGGTTCGTCGCAACTGAGTGAAAGTGTTCAAAATCTATCCAGTGGAGCTTCTGAGCAGGCTGCTAGCGTAGAAGAAACCTCCAGTGCACTGGAAGAAATGAGCGCAAATGTGAATCAAAACGCTGATAATGCCAAACAGACTGAAAAAATGGCAGAATCAGCTTCCCATCAAGCCAAGGAAGGTGGAGAGGCAGTTGAAGAAACGGTCACAGCAATGAAGGATATTGCGGATAAAATTGGTATTATTGAAGACATTGCCTATGAAACAAAAATTCTGGCACTCAATGCAGCAATTGAAGCAGCCAGAGCCGGTGAACATGGTAAAGGTTTTGCAGTGGTTGCGGCAGAAGTCAGGAAACTGGCTGGTAACAGTGAAGTCGCTGCTAACGAAATTAGTGCACTGGCTAAATCCAGTGTATCTGTTTCTGAAAAGGCAGGTTCTCTGCTGAAGGAAATGGTGCCAACTATTGCTAAAACGGCTGATCTTGTACAGGAAATTACCGCTGCAAGTGAAGAGCAATCAACTGGAATCAATGAAATCAACGGAGCTATGACTCAACTGGATACGGTCACCCAGAATAATGCAGCACTGTCTGAAGAACTGGCATCAACCGCAGAAGAAATGAACTCTCAGGCTATATCGCTGGAAGACATGATGACTTTCTTTAATATTGAAGAGACTGGTGCTGGTCGCTCAAAGTTTGCTGGAAGCAACCTTAAACCAGCTGTTCGACAAAGTAACTATAAAGCTAAGGCAGGCTCAGAAAAATCTAAGGCTGTTATGAGTTCGGAAGGTGAAGATACTCCTGATGACTTTGAACGATTTTAGGGAGTATTGATATGTCACTTGAACAGATAATTGATGAGTTAGCAGTGACTAAGCAGGATCAACATTTAACCTTTGATTTATCAGAGGAAGAGCTTGCTGTACCGGTGTTGAATATTCGTGAAATTATTCGTTACGGTAAGCTCACCAAAATGCCAATGGTGCCCAATTTTATAGAAGGTGTTATTAATTTGCGTGGCAACGTGGTACCGGTGATTAATCTGGCTGCAAAATTTGGTTTGAAATTGACGGAGGCTGATAAACGTACCTGTATCATCATTATGGAGGTTGAAATAGCTGATGAACCTGTGGTGATGGGTATAGTAGTGGATAAAGTATTGCAGGTCATTGAAATACCGGAGGGCGATATTGAACCTACTCCGACCCTTGGAGCCAATATTCAGACTAATTTTATCAAAGGCATGGCTCGTATTGATGAAGGGTTTATTATCATTCTAGATATTAGCCAGGTACTTTCAGCCGAAGAAATAGCCATTGTAAGCGATATGCACAAAAGCTCTAAAACTGAAGAGTAAGGAATATATTATGAGTGCCATAGTACTAAGCGGAGAATGTACTGTTTATGAAATTGCACAACTTCATCAACAGATTCATGATAACTGGACAGCAGATACAGACCTTGAACTGGATGTGTCAGCAGTGTCAGTGGTAGATGCTTCCTTTGTACAGTTATTGGCAAGTTGCAAAAAACAGGCAGGGAAACAGGCTCTTCAATTTTTACTCATAAAACCAACAGAAGCACTAGATGAAAAAATCAAAGCAATGTTTATGAATGATTTTTTTTCGGCTGAAACAAGTGATGAGTAACTTAGCTGTTCAACTGCAGCTTGATTGAAAAAATCGAGGTGAAGGATGAAAATAGATGAAAACATACAAATTTTTATCTCGGAAGGTGAAGAATTATTACAGGAAATGGAAAGTTCGTTATTAGAGCTGGAAGAGTCTGATAATTATGATGAAGTATTAGCTAAAATATTTGGTGCAGCACACACCATCAAAGGCTCAGCCGGCCTGTTCGGTTTTGATCACATTATTCACTTTACCCATATTGTGGAAAATGTACTGGATGATATGCGTAACGGCCTGATACCGACATCATCAGACTTAATCACCGTATTAATGCGGTCACGTGATTACATTATTACCTTATTAGAGGGATTGGCAGATGACTTTGAAGGTGATAAGACTGAGGAAGAAGAGCTTATTCAGCTGTTAAAAGCATTTAAATCGGGTGACTCAGAACCACCGGTAAGTTGTGATTCAAATAATTCAGTTGCTGATAGAGAAAATGCAACAACTGAAAGTTCTACAGAGCATACATTAACTGATCATTATCACCTTTCTATTCGTTATGGATCTGATACGTTTAGACAGGGGTTTGATCCAGCATCAATTTTCCAACAATTATCTGATTTGGGTGAAATAAAAGAAACCGTCTTCATCGATCAGAATTTACCGTTACTGGATGAACTCGAGCCTGAAGGCTGTTTTGTAGGCTGGGAAATAGCCCTGAAAACTGATGTGACCAAAGAGCAGATTAATGATATTTTTAAATATCTTGAAGACTGTCAACTTACAATTCTTTCACCTAAAAGTCATTTTTCTGAATACCAGCATTTAATCGAGCAACTGCCAGAAGAAGAAATGGCCCTGGGCCAAATTTTATTGCAGACGGGAAGTCTCACTAGTGATGAGTTACAACAGGTGTTGAATCAGCAAAATGAAAATGCTGATTCTGGAGAACCCTCCTCAAAGCATTTAACTGGTGATTTACTGGTTGAAAACCAGATGGTTCAGCAAGAAGTTGTTAATGAAGCACTGAACAAACAATTTAAAGTCCGTGAGCAAAAACAAAAAGCTCTTACCTTCGTCAAAGTCGACTCTGAAAAACTGGATAAACTTATTAATCTAGTTGGTGAACTGGTTATCAATGGGGCAAAACTAGATCAAATTACCGATTTAGTAGCCAATGAAGAGCTTAATGAAAGCACCGAAAGCATGACGCTTGCGTTGGCCGATTTAAGAGAGGTTGCTTTAGGATTACGTATGGTTCCCATTGGCATGACATTTAATCGTTATCACCGGGTTATCCGTGATATATCTAAAGAGCTGGATAAAAAAATTAAACTGGAAATCTATGGTGCGGATACTGAACTGGATAAAACAGTCATAGAAAAAATTGGTGATCCATTGATGCACCTGATTCGTAACTCACTGGATCATGGTATTGAAATGCCGGACGAACGTATACGCCAGGGAAAACCTGCCGAAGGAACGGTCA
>JABHSO010000108.1 GCA_018669845.1 Gammaproteobacteria bacterium
ATCGGCTTTTAATTCTTCTTCAATTTCAGCTCGAGCCTGTTCAAAAGATTTCGTATCACCACCTGAAAGCCCATTTAATTTAATAATGTGCCAGCC
The DNA here is from genome assembly GCA_018669845.1 of Gammaproteobacteria bacterium. GTDB lineage: Bacteria > Pseudomonadota > Gammaproteobacteria > JACNJF01. The sequence goes on from JABHSO010000108.1 coordinate 97, forward strand.
AAATTGGGTTTTTACAGGCTCACTAACCTGATTAACATGTAGAGAGAATAATGCAGTTTCGAATGGTTTAACCATCGCACCACGTTCGACTTCACCCAGATCACCACCTTCCTGAGCAGACCCAGGGTCCTGAGAGAACTCACGAGCCAGTGTTGAGAAATCCTCACCCTGAGTGATGCGTTTTTTCAAATCATCAATTTTTAGTTTTACAGTATCTTCATTATCATCTTCACCAACAGTTAAAAGTATATGACTAGCAGTGCGTAATTCTTCAGTGGTTAACTGATCTCTTAACTGGTCATATCTTTCCAGTAAATTCTCTTCTGAAATTTCTATACCCTGTTTAATAGTATTAAGATTAAGTTCAATATAATCGAGTTTAACTCTAGCGGGTTCCATAAATTGAGCTGACTGTTCATTATAATAATCAGTGATTTGCTGCTCAGACACTTCAATAGAATCTGTTTTATTCTTGAAAGTTAAAGTACGTAACTTTCTTTGCTGATTTTTTAAATCATTGAACAGTGCTACTTCAACGGGCACCGTAAAAGCAGTGGATTTAATCGCTAAATTTAATTGCTCCATTTCCTGAGAACGACGTAATTCCTGTTCAAAAGATGCAGGGGAATAACCCTGTGAAGCTAACTGATTTTGATAAAGCTCATTACTAAATTTTCCGTCCTGCTGGAAAACCTGCATCGAGCGTATATTGGAAAGCAGTTTAATGTCACCTACGCGATAGCCATTATCTTTTATATAATTTAATAAAACTCTTTCTTCAATTATTTGAGAAAGCGCCTGCTCCTTTAATGTATTTTCATCATTAAATACTTCTGGAATACGTCCACCAAAAACAGACGATAAACGTTCTCGATAACGAGTGTAGGCATAGTCAAGTTGACGCGGTGTTATTTCATCACCATCCACAATTGCTACCGGTTGCTCTTCTCCACCACCCAGGTAAGAATTGATGCCCCACAAAGCAAAAGGAATACTAATTAACCCGATAATTAGGTAAGCAATCCATCCCGAAGTTTTATCTCTTATGGCTTGTAACATGATGAGTCAACAATGTTTGAATTTAGAAAAAACCCAGATTATCATAATTATTTCTGGAATGTTTTTCCGGGTTAAAAAAATAAGGCGCTCCTTATGGAACGCCTTATAGTGTTGGCGGAGTGGACGGGACTCGAACCCGCGACCCCCGGCGTGACAGGCCGGTATTCTAACCAACTGAACTACCACTCCTAAACTGGTGGGTGCTGAGGGGATCGAACCCCCGACCCTCGCCTTGTAAGGGCGATGCTCTCCCAGCTGAGCTAAGCACCCAAGTGTCAGTATATCTGTGTAACGAAGGCGCGCTAGTTTACAGCGTCTTTCAAAGCTTTACCAGCTTTAAATGCAGGAACATTTGAAGCTTTTATTTGAATGGTTTCACCAGTACGAGGGTTACGACCTTGACGAGCTTCACGCTTACGTACTAAAAAGGTTCCAAAGCCAACAACAGTGACCTGATCACCTGATTTCAGCGCTTCAGTTACCGCTGCGATAACACCGTCAACTGCACGAGCTGAGTCAGCCTTGCTTAAGTCTGCGGCACTAGCCACTGCTTCTATAAGTTCAGATTTATTCATTCGTTTTATCCATTAGTTAATTTAAAAATTTTTATCAAAATTTTGAGTTGTGATAATTGTAGCCTTAGCACAGTCTTTTTTTAAGCCGCCTTTCAGCTTAAATTCCCTTTTTAACCACCCTCTCTCTTGAGCTGCGAATTTATACCAATAGCAGGCTAAACGGTCAACCAAAAATCACTAAAAAGCGCATTTTTTTTAGTATTTCTAGTGATTATGAGCAGACCGTCAATTAATGGGCACGTAGACCGGTAGATTTCTTTGGTTTAGTCTTAACTTTTGATTCAGCAGACTTCGGCTCATCATTGCCTTCAAGTGAAGCTGGTTGATGGGCTAAAGCTATTTCAAATACCTGATCAATCCATCTAACCGGTATTATTTTAATCTTTTCTTTAATATTTTCTGGAATCTCAGTTAAGTCTTTTTCATTCTCGGCAGGAATTATCACCGTGGTAATTCCGCCTCTATGAGCTGCCAATAATTTTTCTTTCAAACCACCAATTGGCAATACTTCACCACGTAAAGTAATTTCACCCGTCATGGCCACTTCTGCCTTTACAGGAATGTCAGTTAGAGCAGATACCAGAGCAACACACATTGCCGCACCCGCACTTGGACCATCTTTTGGAGTTGCCCCTTCAGGAACATGTATATGAATATCTTTTTTCTCACTAAAATCTGCTTCAATACCCAGCACATCAGATCCGCTGCGAACAACAGTTAAAGCTGCCTGTATAGATTCTTTCATGACATCGCCCAATTGCCCGGTATAGATAAATTTACCCTTACCAGGAACAATCGCAGATTCAATCGTTAATAATTCACCACCTACTTCAGTCCAGGCTAAACCAGTTACCTGTCCAATCTGATCTTTTTCTTCAGCAGATCCAAATCTAAACCGTTTAACACCCAGATATTTTTCAATATTTTCAGATGATACTGTAAGTTTTTTACCTGTCGGTTTAAGCAATATATCTTTGACAACTTTCCGACATATTTTTGAAATTTCACGTTCGAGGTTTCGCACTCCAGCTTCACGTGTATATCGCTGAATTATTTCTCTAACAGCGCTTTCTTCAATTGCGATTTCAGTTTCTTTAAGACCGTTTTCCTTAATTTGTTTTGGTACTAAATACTTAAGTGCAATATTAAGTTTTTCATCTTCTGTGTAACCGGGAATTCTGATGACTTCCATGCGATCAAGCAAAGGTCCTGGAATATTCATAGAGTTAGAAGTAGCTACAAACATAACATCAGACAGGTCAAAGTCGACCTCCATATAATGATCATTAAAACTACTATTTTGTTCCGGATCGAGAACTTCTAATAAAGCAGATGCTGGGTCACCACGAAAATCCATGGCCATTTTATCGATTTCATCCAGCAAAAAGAGTGGATTTCTCACTTTAATTTTTGACAGGTTCTGAATAATTTTACCCGGCATAGAACCTATATAAGTTCTACGGTGTCCACGGATTTCAGATTCGTCTCTAACACCACCTAACGACATGCGTACAAACTTTCGGTTTGTAGCTCTGGCAATAGAACGACCCAGTGAAGTTTTACCCACACCAGGAGGACCAACCAGACATAAAATAGGACCTTTTAGCTTTCTAACACGCTGCTGGACCGCAAGATATTCAAGAATTCGTTCTTTAACTTTTTCCAGTCCATAGTGATCAGCTTCCAGAACATCTTCGGCGGCAGATAAATCACGACGAATTTTAGATTTTTTCTTCCACGGTGCACCGACTAACCAGTCGATGTAGTTACGAACAACTGTAGCTTCTGCAGACATAGGTGACATCATTTTGAGTTTATTTAACTCAGAATCGGCCTTTTCTCTGGCTTCACCCGTCATGCCGGATTTTTCTATTTTATCCTGCAAATCGTCTACTTCGTTGGGTACTTCATCAAGCTCACCTAGCTCTTTCTGAATAGCCTTCATTTGCTCATTCAAATAATACTCACGCTGGCTTTTTTCCATTTGCTGTTTAACTCGACCACGAATGCGCTTTTCGATATGCATCAGGTCAATCTCACCCTCAATTTTACTCATGATATGCTCAAGGCGTTGTCGAGGGTCTCTAATTTCCAGTATCTCCTGTTTTTCATCCAGTTTTAGAGACATATGTGCAGAAATGGTATCAGCCAGGCGACTTGGGTCATCTATACCGGATAATGAGGTAAGAATTTCGGGTGGAACTTTTTTATTCAGTTTTACATATTGATCAAATAAATTGAGCACAGAACGTACCAGAACTTCTGCTTCCCGCTCGTCAATAACCGCTGGCTTTTCCAGGTTTTGAACAGAGGCTGAAAAATATCCATTAGTTTCCAGTAAGCTATCAACAATTACACGTTCACCACCTTCAACAAGAACTTTGATCGTTCCATCTGGTAGTTTGAGCATTTGAAGTATAGTGGAGAGTGTGCCGATATTATAAAGATCGTCCTGAGAAGGCTCATCGACTTCAGCATTTTTTTGCGCCAGCAACAGGATTTTTTTATTATCCTGCATTGCTGCATCCAGGGCTTCTATGGATTTTTCCCGACCAACGAACAGTGGAATGACCATGTGAGGGTAAACCACTACATCACGTAACGGTAAAACCGGTACCAGTTGTGGACTATTTTCACTCAACAGAGGTGTGATTTCCTGGTCAGACATATGCGCCTCAATAATTTATGGTGAGGATTAAGTGGGGGTGGACGGTTTAATTTCAACCCCAAATCTTGATCTAAAGTCTGATCGGTTTTTACTTAAGACGCCTGATCAGACGCTGCTCTTTGCATTTCGCCGCCCTCATAAAGTATATACGGTTGAGCATCACCTTCAATGACGGCAGCATCAACTACAACTTTACTTACATTTTCCATGGCGGGTAAATCGTACATAATATCCAGTAACGTATTTTCCAGAATAGTTCTTAAACCACGAGCACCTGTTTTTCTTTGCATCGCTTTGATTGCTACAGCTTTCAGCGAATCCTTCCTGAATTCTATTTCACAGCCTTCGATTTCAAACATCTTCTGATATTGTTTGGTAATTGCGTTTTTAGGTTCAGTCAAAATCTTGATAAGAGCATCTTCATCCAGCTCTTCCAGTGTCGTGACGACAGGTAAACGACCGATGAATTCAGGAATCAAACCATATTTAATTAAATCTTCAGGCTCAACGTCTGCAATAACTTCTCCAAACTGACTATCTTCATCCTTAGTTTTCACGTCCGCAGAGAAACCAATACCACCTTTATCCGAACGATCTTTAATGACCTTATCCAGCCCGGCAAATGCGCCGCCGCAGATGAACAAAATTTTACTGGTATCAACCTGTAAAAATTCCTGCTGAGGGTGTTTACGCCCACCCTGTGGTGGAACTGAAGCTATAGTTCCTTCAATAAGCTTCAATAATGCTTGCTGAACACCTTCGCCAGAAACATCACGGGTTATTGATGGATTATCTGATTTGCGTGAAATTTTATCTATTTCATCGATATAAACTATGCCCGTCTGAGCTTTCTCGACATCGTAATCACATTTTTGCAGTAATTTTTGAATAATATTTTCAACATCTTCTCCCACATAACCGGCTTCGGTCAAAGTGGTAGCATCAGCGATAGTAAACGGTACATTTAAAATTCTGGCCAGGGTTTCAGCCAGTAGTGTTTTACCTGAACCGGTCGGTCCAATAAGAAGAATATTTGATTTAGACAGTTCAATATCATCTTTAATATGCCCTACTTCAAGACGCTTATAGTGGTTATAAACCGCTACTGACAATACTTTTTTAGCTTTGGGCTGCCCGATAACGTAGTCATCAAGCACGTCAAATATTTCATGGGGGATGGGTAATTTACTATCACCCGAATCACTCTGTTCCTGAATTTCTTCACGAATGATGTCGTTACAAAGATCAACACACTCATCACAGATAAAAACAGAAGGACCTGCAATGAGTTTTTTTACTTCATGCTGGCTTTTACCGCAAAATGAACAATACAGTAATTTTTCATCTTTGCTTTTAGTCTTATCGTCACTCATTAATTAATCCACTGGTCAATTCTACAGGTTTATCTTATTAGACCATTACTAATAGCACAACCATTAAGAAACAAGGCTTTTATATTTGAATTGTTTTCAGTAACGAGTCTATTCAGATGAATCGGCACGAGAACTTAAAACTTTATCGATTAATCCATATTCCACAGA
>JABHSO010000164.1 GCA_018669845.1 Gammaproteobacteria bacterium
ATACGGTGTATGATCCTCATGCCGAAATCCCGGTGTTTTTCGAGATGACCAATGCTAAAGTGAATGATCGAAAAGCCTTATCATCATTGCCGATGATGCCGGGTATCACTTACGTTGTAGACCGCGCCTACAATGACTATGGCTGGTATTACAGTCTGACTCAACAGGGCTCCAAATTTGTAGGCCGGATGAAAAGTAATGCAGTTTATGAGGTTGTTGAAACAAGACCGGCCAAAGGGGCTGGTGTTTTAGCCGATGAGGAGATCCGGTTAACTTCAAACAAAGCAAAAAAAGACTGCCCAATATCTTTACGACGAATTACATTTCGCCGTGCAGAAGATCAGAAGCTATTGGTTTTTATCAGTAATGACCTGAAGTGCTCTGCGGCAGAAATTGCCTCACTTTACAAGCAACGCTGGCAGATAGAGTTATTTTTTAAGTGGATAAAGCAGAACCTGAAGATCAAGAAATTTTTAGGCCGAAGTGAAAATGCGGTGCATATACAGGTGCTGACAGCAATGATTTCTTATTTGCTCCTAAAGCTGGTGCAGTTGGGTGGGTTTAGTCATTTGTCCCTGCAGCAAATAAGCCGCCTGATGAGTGTCAACTTAACCAGTCGTCGCTCTATACATCAATTGCTTAACCCAGAGACGGAACGAAAAATAGTCGCCCCACAAATGAGTCCTCAGCTAAATTTTGGGCTCAGCTTTGCTTAACCGGACAGTAGTGCTAATTTAACGTTGTGAAATAGGTGGAGTCCATATACGGTCGTTCATAAAAAATAGGAAATAGATATACTGTCCCCGGGTTCCCCCCTATGACTTCTATAGGTATTTTCCAATTAATGATTGCTGAGTTTTACCTTAAGACTCTTTATTTTCATATTTCAGCCACTGAGTAAATGTCTGCATATCATCATTTGCCCGTGCTGAGATTAACAGTTACATTTTATTGAGCAGATCACGAATTTCCCTAGAATAAAGTTACGTTCACCGCTCTCCAGATTTATCGCGACACGTGCATCTGTGCTTTCAACCACACTACCTTTGATAATAAATTTGTAAGATCCAAAAGTGATTATCAAAAGTAAAAAACTATGATTATGAGGTAAAGAGTCATTGATTAATCTTCCTTTTTATCACTACATCCATTGTGCAGTTTCCATTTTTCTTCATGTCCAATAGCAATTGCCCATTTTGGAGCCTGACATTTTTCATCTACAGACATTTTGGGAGGCTCATCTGCAGGGCTTTCTTTTTTTTCATCGGCAATAGAAACCGTACTCAAAGTAACAGCCCATATAGCAAAAAATAAAGTTAGTATATTTTTCATGTTTTTTCCTGATAATTAAATATAAAGATTATTTTCCAAATATTAAAAATTCTATTGCCGAACCAAAAGTTAAGTAAAATAGAGTGAGTATTGATAAAGTGAAGATCAACTTTTGCAATATATTTAAATTCTGTATCTGTTCCCTGCCTTTTGATAAATCGCAGGACTCGCCTGGACAATGCTTGGCTCCTCCCTTATGGAATATGTTGTAAACCTTGCAGCCAGCGCATATCCCGAATACGGCTTCAAAGAATAATAATCCCAGACATAGAGCACAGGTTATGATATTTATTGGACCTCGTATATTATTCAGCACCACTAAATAAAACATAATTGCTGCCAAAAAAAAGCCAAAAGCCCAGGCCCATCTTTTTTGTGGTGCGCCTACATATTCCGGTATCTGGTTGTTAACAATCCAGCGACCTATAACCATAGAGGGCGCATATTTGGGATTAATGAAAATTCGGATAAAAAAATCAAACAGAAAAACAGACACCATTAACTTTGTGGGTTCATTGTCGCCTGTTAAAAAACCATTCATAAAAGCCATAAAAGCAAACAAAAATACAATTCCAGCCGATGCTCTTACTTCTCTTTCGTTAAAAACTAAAACCTCATAACCTTGAATATTTTCACCAAAACCAAACAGTTTGCTCATCTTATAATCACTCCCATTCGAGCTCAGAATAAACTCTTTGAGCATTTCTTCCTGAAAGTAAATCAAAACTCAACAGGCTTGAAAAAGCCGATTGGTTAACCATTGATATGTCTGCGATATCACCATCATTATCCATGAATTGAGTGACGGCCTGTCTTATAAATTTCAAGTAATCATAGGTATCAGATTTAGCTTTATCTAAAGTTGTTGGATGTCCATGTCCGGGTATAATATAACGAGGGTTAAATGCAGCCATTGCCTCGAAAGCCCTAATCCAGTCTTTGCTGCTGGAATGATCAAGAATGCCTAATAGTCGTTCTGTAAAAACAATATCCCCGCTGAATATTACCTGCTGTTCAGGTAACCAGACAAAGCTATCACTGGGTGTATGTGCTGGACCGGCATGATAGATTTCAAGTTTTGTTTCACCAACTGAAATTTTCATATCCGTATCAAATAGATTCTCAGCAAAAACAGCTTCGGTGCCATCCACTCCTTTCAACCCCACAACATTATTCAACATAAAAATCTGTTCTTGCAAACGGGCTTTTTGATCTTCAACAGCCTTATCATTGGCTATTATTTTTGCCCCGAGTTTTTTGAAATAGCCATTACCTAACCAGCGATGATCCTGACCTCCTGTGTTAATGACGGTCACTACAGATTTATCAGTGACCTGTTTAATTACTTTATGGATTCTTTTAGCACCCTGATAGGTGCCACCAGAATCAATTAATACAACTCCCTGTGTTGTCACAACAAAACCAAAGGTAGAGTTGTTTCCCAAATTATCTGCTGTCCGATTTTCCATGCTACCGACAATGGCATACACATTCTCGGTAACTTGTTGAAGCTTAAGCTCATCTTGACGGAGGTTTTCAGCTGACACAGGGTTAAATAGAGAAATTAACAGTATTGTAATAATTTTTTTTATTGACACTTTTTGCCTTCTTAATGATATAGAGCCTTTTATATTAACAATATGATAAATTATCTCTTATGATCGAAGTCATATTTGAATCTAGGCATTAAGTTCTCAGCCTGATAATGTCCTGTATACGCTCAATGTGACCTTGCCGCTCCATTTTACCTAGCGCTCGATACAGGGTTTCTCGGCTTAACCCTAGTACTTCAGCTAATTCTGTTAGAGTACCTTCAAGGCGAAGCACTCCATCTGAATCACCTTCGGTGATTAAATAATGTCTTATTCTTTCTGTGGCAGAGTTAATCATCAACCGTTCGACTGATGCTCGCTGATGACGTAACTCAGATGATAAAAGGGAAATCCAGTCTGAAGCAAATTCGGTGTTTTTTTGTAACAAATCTTTCATTTTACTGGCATTAATCATTTGTACCTCGGTAGATACTACACAGACAGCGGTACAGTGATAGTGGTTACTATTGAGACTGGCTTCAGCAAAAAAATTGTTGTCATAAGCCCGAAACAGTAAACCCCGTTTTCCTTCGAGGTCATGACGATAAAGATGAACTTTACCTTTTATCACTTTAAATATTGCATTTGATGGTTCTCCCTGCTGAAACACAGTTTCACCTTTATTCATATAAAGATATTTACTTATTTTCTGAAGATGTTTTAGGTATGAAATAGCCACAATTTTAACAAAATAGTATTAGCATTTACTTAGTGCCAGAACGGGAACCCCATTTTATGGTAAGAACTTAATATATTTGCCATCTTTCAGCTGAAAATTCTATTCAAATTTGATCTAAATGAGTTTATGTTCAGCAAATTACCCTGTTCTCCCTGTCTATTTGCTCTGAC
>JABHSO010000219.1 GCA_018669845.1 Gammaproteobacteria bacterium
CCTGTTAACGTCAACAGGGATTCCATTTTGAAAACCAGTCGATCAATCCGACTGAGCATAGAATCATCCTGTAAAATCGTATGAGAACCTGACATAGCAATTAATTATTATAAGAATTCAAAGAGGGTAAGTAGGGTGCGCACCATGTTTTACCAAATAGCAAAAACCCATGGTGCGCACGGCACACCCTACCAGTTTAGTTATTAAATAATTTTTCAGTAAAATCAAACAAGGTCTTAGCATCAAATTTACTGGAATACTTTTTAACCCAGTCTTCACGCACAGATGCAGCAAGTTTATTCAACTCAGCCGTTTGAGCTGATGTAAAAGTAACTCTGGTTAAGCCCTGATCGGTCACTGCCTGCTCATACTTACCTGTTGTTTTGTTATCGTAACTATCAACATAGAAAGCAATAGCTTCATCAACCGAACCTAACAAAGCTTTCTTATTGGATGCACTTAATGAATTTAGTGCCTCGGTGTTAACCACAACAGGACAGTTAGCAGAACCCAGGTTCAAGTTAGTGGATGCCCACTTTCCAACTTTATAAGTTTTAGTGGCCAAATGAGCATGAGGAGCGAAAGTCGCTGAATCAATTACGCCAGAATCCATAGATTGACGAACTTCAGAAAACGGAACACCTGTTTTCACGGCACCTAGTTTTCCTAACACACCCATAATTCCACCGGGTCCACGGACTCGTACACCTTTTAAATCTGACAATGATTGGAGTGGATCAGTTTTACTCACAATATTATATTGAGGTAAAGGCGTCGGCATTAAGATGGTCGCATTCCAGCGTGCCAGGTCTTTCACAACGATTGGATGCTCATGCACCTTTTGATAAATTTCTGCAACACGACTCAGTGATACATCTTTCGCAAAAGGTAATTCAGTAACAGTGATCGTCGGGTTTTTATCTTTATGGTAGAAAGAACAAAACTGTGCCATTTCAAAAGCACCAAATGAAATTCCATCCAGGTTTTCTTTCGACTTGGATAATCCGCCATAAGAAATTTTTAATGTAAAGTCACCGTTAGTTTTCTTTTTAACCAGTTCTGCCAGTTTTTCTACATTCTCGGTAAATGCACGGCGTTTACCCCACAGTGAAACATTCCACTCAGTAGCAGCTTGCGCTTCTGCTGCCAGTAAACCAATGGTAATTGCTGATGCTAAAATTAAATTTTTATTCATAGTCACTCCAGGTTATTAAAAATTATAGTTTTCTGCCGTAATTAATAGTTTTAAAAAGGCCGATGTTTAGCTTAATACACTTTCCATGCCATTCTCAATATTGCGTTGAAACACAGGCTTTATCATAAGAATTACTTTTCTAACATGAAACTTATGTAAGAAAATGAGAGTTTTATTTCCTATAAAGTTTTGTTTTTAGGAAATTTATTTCTTATTTTTATAATCAGTGGTAGAAATATTATATCGAGATAGTTTTTGATTGAAGGTTCTTCGTTCCAGTTTTAAATCAGCTAAAACAGCCGACACATTGCCTTCATACAGTGCCAGTCTGGAACGAATCAAGTTTTCTTCATAATCATTTAACTGCTCTTTTAATGATAAATCCTGCTGATTCTCCATTACCGAAGGTTCTACATTAAAAAGTAACTGCTTAAGGTTCTGACAACCATTGATGGCATAACGGGTGGCCACATTGATCATTTCGCGAATATTGCCCGGCCAGTCGTAGGCAAGCAACTGCTTACCAGAATCATCCGTTAAGGGTAAATATTCAATCTTGAAATTTTCACAGCTTTGCATCACGAAGTATTCGAATAACATAATAATATCTTCTTTTCGCTGGCGTAATGGTGGAATGCGCAATTCACCCACCTGCAGGCGAAAAAACAGATCCTGACGAAAATCCTGATGATTCCGTAATTCATCTTTACTGGCAGAAATAATTCTGCAATTGGTCTTGCGTTCCTCGTTGCTGCCTAATGGAGATATCACTCCATCCTGTAAAACACGTAATAGTTTTGCCTGCATCGATAATGACAAGCTCTCTATTTCATCTAGAAACAGGCTGCCCCCATTGGCATATTCAAGTTTACCGATATGAGCCGATTTAGCATCGGTGAAAGCCCCCTTTTCATAGCCGAATAATTCAGCTTCAGCCAGCTGTTCAGGAATTGCAGCACAATTTAGAGCTACAAAATTACCATCTTTACGTTCGCTGTAATCATGCAAACTACGTGCAACCAATTCCTTACCCACACCGGTTTCTCCGTAAATCATGATGGGTAAATCCATCGGTGCAAGCTGTAAAAGCGATTGCTTCAACTGCTTCATCATGGGGCTGTTGCCGATCAATCTTGCTTCTATCCCACTTTGTTGTTCAAGTTTATTCTGGGCTTCCAGCAAAGAGAGGCTCAAACGCCTTTTGTCGACGGCACGCTGAATGCTTTTTAATAACCTGTCCGTATCCACTGGTTTCTCAATGAAGTCATACACTCCATGTTTCATCGCATCGACGGCAATAGAAATATCCCCATAACCTGTCATCAAAATAACAGGCAGGTCTTCATCTATTTCCCTGACAGCCTGAGCAAACTCCAGGCCATCACCACCCGGCATACGCAAATCAGTCAAAATTATCACAGGCATGTGTGGGTATATTTCAGCCAATGCAGTTTGAGGAGAGTCAAAATCAACGATTCGAGGATATTGTGTAGATAACAAATCAACGGTATTAACCCTGATATCTTTATCATCGTCTACGACCATGATTTTAATTATTTGTTGTTCTGGCATTGAATGGATTTATTTCTGCAAAGTTAACCTACGCTATCACGATAAACAGCCCTGCGGCAATCCTGATAGTCTCTCTTAATCTAGTTTTGACAAATGAATGGAGTCATCTCATTATATAACCCTACATTTAACAAGGTAGTCAATCATCAAGAATTAATATGATTAACTAAATTACTGAGAGTTTTCATTTATGTCTGAAGAATTTCCTATTGTAGCGATAACCGGTGCTTCTGGCTCTGGCAGCTCTTCGATCACAAAAGCATTTGAACATATTTTCTTTCGTGAACGAGTAAGAGCAGCCTATATTCAGGGTAGTGCATTTCATCGCTACGACCGAAAAGAAATGAAAAAGCAGGTCCTTAAAGCCAGAGAAGAAGATCAGGAGTTAAGTCATTTTGGCCCTGATGCTAATCACCTGGATAAACTTGAAACCCTGTTTTTTCAATATGCCTCAACCGGTACGGGTATGTCTCGTTATTATCTACATTCGAAAAAGATCGCAGCTGAATGGGGGCAAGAATCAGGAACTTTAACCCCCTGGAAAGAACTTGATAGCGATACAGATTTATTGCTGTATCGTGGCCTACATGGAGCAGCAATAGATGGCGATATCGATATTTCCAGCTACCCTGATTTACTCATCGGAATGGTACCGAATGTAAACCTGGAATGGATTCGTAAAATCAAACGGGATACATCATTACGTGGTTATTCACGCAAGGCGGTTCGTAAAATGATTCTTCGTCGTATGTCTGATTATGTTCACCATATTACTCCGCAGTTTTCACGCACGCATATCAATATTCAAATGGTAGCTACGGTCGACACTTCTGATCCATTCGGGGTTGATCAGGAGCCGGACAAAGATGAATGTTTTCTCGTCATTCACTTTCAGAACGTTAAAATGCCAGACATCAATAGTTTACTTGAAATGTTACCCGGTTCATTTCTGAGTCGAAGTAATACACTGGTGGTTCCCGGAGGAATGATGATAGGCACTATCGAAGTCATACTCATGCCATTGATTCATGATCTGGTTAAACGAAGTCGAGAGATTCGTAATATCACCGATGTTCCAAAGTCTCGAGGTGCAGGCCTGCTAGGAGCACTGGGACAATCAAATATTTAATGCATCACCTGATCAAGCGGGAGTTTAATGATAAATCGTGCGCCCTGCTCAGTATTTTCAGCATCGATAGATCCTCCGTACTCCTGAATAATTTCATAACAGATGGATAAACCAAGGCCGAGTCCTTTACCTATTTCTTTGGTAGTAAAGTAAGGATTAAACAACTGCCCCATGACACGAGAATCAATTCCGCCACCCACATCTTCTATGGTGATTAATGCATTGTTTTGAAAACTATGCATGCCGACAGTAATGACAGGATGATTAGTTTTTTCCATTGCATCGAGTGCATTTTGAATGAGATTAACCAGTACCAGATCCAGTTTTAAAGTATTCACTTTTACATACACTGACTTTTCTAATTCAAGCAGGTTAATCATGACATTTTTTTCTCTCAAACTATCTTTGAAAAGTGATAATGACTGTTCAATTAACGGTGCCAGCTCAAGCCCATCTTTGAGTGGTTCATCAGCATAACTAAAAGATTTTAATAACTTGATGACATTGTGCATCTTGTTACTCAGTGGAGACAATCTTGAAATTGACTTTAACGCACCATCCCAGTCATTTTTTTCCGCCTTAAAACCCACTGCTGCAATAGAGCTGTTCATGGCTGAAAGTGGCTGACTTAACTCATGCACAATAGTTGCTGCCATCTGACCCAGCGCTGCAATTTTACTTTGTTGAACCAGCTCAGCCTGAGCATTATGTAAATCTCTGGTACGTTTTTCGACCTGCTCTTCCAGCGAGGCATTAATGCTAATAACAGCTTCTTCTGCCTGTTTTCTTTTTTCAATATTAACAAGCGTCATTAACAGACGATTATCCCCTTCAAGTGGAGCACAACTTATGGCGAACATCACATGGGTCGTTGCTTTACCCTGATCCAGTACCGTGGTTTCATGATAGGGTTTAACAATATCTCCACGTTGTTTTAGTAATTCTGAAAAATTTTCTACTGTGCTAACATCAACAAAGTTCTGAATATTATTATTATCTTTATTTAATTTCTGCAAATTAATGTTTAGTAAATTTTCGGCAACTTCATTAATAAAAAGCATTTCTCCTGATTGATTCATGGATACCACCCCAATATGAATTTTCTGAATAATGGTTTCCAGTTCCTGACGATGACGCTTTTCATTTTCTCTGGCCTGCTGCCTTGAACGCAGCTTAGATTTGCGTTCTCTGAGGTACAAATAACTCAGCACCAGCCCCGACAAAGTAATCAGAAAAAAGGTTATGGCTGAATAGATATACTGTTTGTTTTTTTCCAGGTAATACAGTGTCCAACCGGTATCTGCTATGTTGTAGGCATTAACAAGATACGAATCATTATCAATAGTCCAGAATGAAAAAAACTGTTTGTTAAATAGATCAAATTCGAACCTGTCACTAAACAGGCTATCAGGTTGCACTCCCTGAAACTGGCGGTGTTCCGATATTTTATGCTGAATATTTTGTGCCAGCTTCCCAATAGAACGATAACGCCACTGCTCTTGTCCACTTAAGATAACGACCTTATTATCATCCGCTATTAAAAGATTTTGCCCGGCTTCCTGCCAGCTTTTTTCCCATTCACGCAAATCAAGTTTCACCACCACAACGCCCAGCACCGCATCACCCTGCCCGATGACTGGAGCAGAAATGAAAAATCCGGGTATGCCGGTTGTTGCTCCAACTGCATAATAGAACTGGCGTTTAAGCTCAGAAATTGCTTTAACAAAATAAGGTCGGAATGAATAATTCTGATTTAGAAAGCTATTACTCTGATCATAATTACTGGTCGCAATTACTTTCCCTGAAGAGTTCATCACATACACATTACTGGAACCGGAGCGTTCCGCGACAAATTTTAGCCGCTCACTCACCGAAGAGTGATCCTGAAAGCTATATTGCAAAGCCCTTTTGACCTGTGAGTCCTGAGCTAAAAGTGAAGGAAGATATTCAAATTGATTGATTGAAGCACTGAAAGATTGCTGAAAAAAACGAGTTGCAGATTGCTGTTCGATATTCCACGAATAAATCTGAATAAAATAAAAAATAAAGCTGAAAAAAAGTGCTGATAAAAAAACCAGCACCGGGGCCCATAAAAACTTAACCGGTGGACGTATTTGATTACTCATTGCTAAATTTATTTTTACCCGGAAGAGTACCCTGTCTTGGTATTTTGTAGGGTGCGCCGCGCCCACCATTGGTGTCGCACTGAAACTCAATGGTACGCACGGCGCTCCCTACCGTAACTTCAACCATATCCAATTTTCAGGCCAAAAAAAAGGAGCCATCGGCTCCTTTTTTTAAAGCATTAACTGAGAGAGTTTTACTCAGCTTCAGCTTCGCCTTCTGTAACAGCCTTCATACTCAGGCGAATACGTCCCTGACGATCAACCTCAAGTACTTTAACTTTAATCTTGTCACCTTCAGATAACTTATCACTAACGTTTTCAACACGCTCGTTAGAAATCTGAGAGATATGAACCAGACCATCTTTACCAGGCAGGATATTAACAAAAGCACCGAAATCCATGATCTTGGCAACTTTACCTTCGTAGATAGTACCTACTTCGACTTCAGCTGTAACCAGTTCAACACGGCGACGTGCTTCGTCACTGGCTGATTTATCAACAGAAGAAATTTTAACAGTTCCGTCATCATCAACTTCAATAGTCGCGCCAGTTTCTTCGGTTATACCGCGGATAGTTGCTCCACCTTTACCGATAACGTCACGAATTTTTTCAGGGTTGATTTTGAAAGTCACCATGCGAGGTGCAAACTCAGACATCACTTCACGATGTGTATCGAGAGTTTTAGCCATTTCGCCCAGAATAAACAGACGACCTTCTTTAGCCTGATCCAGTGCCTGAGACATAATCTCAGTAGTAATACCGTCAATCTTAATATCCATTTGCAGCGCTGTAACACCATCAGTTGTTCCAGCTACTTTGAAATCCATATCACCAAGATGATCTTCATCACCCAGGATGTCAGAAAGAACTGCAAAATCATCGCCTTCTTTAATCAGTCCCATTGCGATACCAGCAACAGGCGCTTTGATTGGAACACCAGCATCCATCAATGACAGACTGGTTCCACAAACGGAAGCCATAGAAGAAGAACCATTTGATTCAGTGATTTCAGAAACCACACGGATTACATATGGAAACTCGTCCTGATTAGGCATGATTGCCATAACACCACGTTTAGCTAAACGGCCATGACCGATTTCGCGACGCTTAGGAGTTCCAACACGACCTACTTCACCTACACATGATGGAGGGAAGTTGTAATGCAACATGAAGTGATCTTTACGTTCACCTTCGATTGCATCAATAATTTGTGCATCACGACCTGTACCAAGAGTAGTCACAACCAATGCCTGTGTTTCACCACGAGTGAACACAACAGAACCATGAGTACGAGGTAAAACGCCGGCACGAACCGAGATAGGACGAACCGTTCTTGTATCACGACCATCGATACGACTTTCGCCAGCGATAACACGACCACGAACTAATTTCTTTTCAACTTTAGACATTGCAGCACGAACATCACCTTCAGATGGTGCATCGTCACCCGTACAAAGCGCATCTACAGTCTCACCACGAATAGCGGATAATTTGTCCTGACGATCAAGTTTGTTCGCAATGGTATAAGCTGAGCCAACTGCATCAGAACACTGTGCAGAAACTTTAGCAGCTAAATCTTCATCAGTCTCTGGAGCTTTCCAGTCCCATGACTCGTTACCAACTTCAGCAGAAAATTCTTTAATGGCATTGATAACAACTTGCAGTTGCTCATGACCGTAAACAACAGAACCTAGCATGACTTCTTCTGACAGCATGTTTGCTTCAGATTCAACCATCAGAACTGCATTTTCTGTTCCGGCTACAACCAGATCAAGATCGGAATCTTTCAGGTCACTGTAGCTTGGGTTTAGTATGTACTCACCGTCTTTATAACCAACTCTGGCTGCCCCAATCGGGCCAGCAAAAGGCATACCAGAAAGAGTTACGGCGGCAGAAGCACCAATCAGTGCTGCGATATCAGGATCAACTTCGCTATTCATTGAAACAACGGTAGCTACGATCTGAACTTCGTTTTTGAATCCTTTAGGAAACAGAGGACGTAATGGTCTATCTATTAAACGACAGGTCAGTGTTTCTTTTTCACTCGGACGACCTTCACGCTTGAAGAAACCACCAGGAATCTTACCGGCAGCATAAGTCTTCTCCATGTAATCAACTGTCATCGGGAAGAAGTCACGGCCAGGAACCGCATCTTTCATGCCTACAGCAGTCACCATGACTACGGTATCATCCATGTTTACAAATACCGTACTTGCCTGACGACCAATTTCACCGGTCTCTAATGTGACTGTACGGTCACCGAATTGAAAAGTCTTCTTAATTGGATTCACAATAACCCCTCTTGGGTGTCTAACGTTTAGCGACGCAGGCCTAATTTACCGATCAGATCTTTATAACGATCCTGATTCTTAGTTTTCAGATAATCCAGCAATTTACGACGCTGGTTAACCATGCGTAACAGACCACGACGTGAATGGTGATCATGTATATGATGTTTAAAGTGTTCAGTCAGATGACTGATTTGATGTGATAATAATGCAACCTGCACCTCTGGTGAACCTGTATCACCTTCGCCGCGAGCGTGTTCTGTAATGATTGAACTTTTCTGTTCAGCAGACATTGACATAGTAAAAAATCTCTAAGGACCCGAAAAAGGGGGGTATTCTACCTATGTGGGAGGCTGGTAACAAGCTATTTCAATAGCTTAATAGATGAAGTTTTAACTGAATTAAAGAGATTGGTAGAAAACGACCTCAAAAGCCCGCAATTATTGACTTTAAACTCAACCAGCAAGACTTGAAATCAGGCTGAAAACATTAAATATCCCGCATCATTCGTTTGGGAGCAACTCGACCATCCGATTGAATTTGACCCAATCCGATAAAACCCCTGGTTTCATCAACCAATCGAACCAATCCTTGAGTTGGAGATTTAGGAACTTGCACAGCTTGACCCTGTAAAATATAAAAACTCATGTCAGGGGTTAACTCAACCAGTGGCCAGTCAGTTAAAGCAGACTCGATAGGTAACAGGCAATCACTCAGTTGCTGATCTTCACCATCACTGATTGTACGTAATTCATCCAGAGTAAAGGTTTTTGCATCCCAGAAAGGTTGAACAGCTGTTCTAACAAGGGATGTAAGATATGCCCCGCACCCCAGATCATTACCTATATCTTCAGCCAGTGTACGAATATATGTTCCTTTAGAGCAATGAATATCCAGCTCCAGCTGGTCATTATCAAATGCAATAACTTCAAGTTTAAATATTTCTATTTCACGGCTTTTACGTTCGACTTCTATACCTTGCCTGGCCAGGTTGTATAAACGTTCTCCCTTGTGTTTAACCGCAGAATACATGGGAGGAGTTTGCTGAATTTTGCCAATAAATTTGGCTATTGCCTGATCCAGTGATTCAGTTGAAACATTGACCGGTTTTTCACTAACAACATCACCTTCAGCATCACCCGTAGTGGTGGTAACGCCTAACCTGCAAATGGCACGATAAGATTTAGAAGAGTCCAGCAGATAACCGGAATATTTTGTTGCTTCACCAAAACAAACTGGCAGCATGCCGGTTGCTAACGGATCAAGACTTCCTGTGTGTCCTGCCTTATTTGCTTTGAAAATATTACGTACAGCCTGTAAAGCTTTATTCGAACTAATTCCGAGAGGTTTGTTTAACAGTAAGATCCCATTTACATCTTTAAACCCTTTGGGACTTCTTGATCTTCGACCCATACCAGTTAATCTTTGGCAGGTTTAGCTTTATCGCGAGCGATGACCGAATCAATCAATTCATCCATAGTTCGTCCACGAATATCGGTATCATCAAAGATAAAAATCAATTTAGGAGTCAGTCGTGATTTAATTGCCTTGCCTAATTCGCGTTGCAGAAAACCCGCAGCATGAGTCAGGGCTCGACGGGTTTGTTCACCATCTTCCTCATTTAAAACACTGAAATAAACTTTTGCCGAAGACAAGTCACGAGTTACTTTCACATCCAGAATACTGGGCTGTGAAAGCCTGGGATCTTTCAGCGAATGTTGTATCAGCGATGACAGCTCACGATGAATCTGAGAAGCTAGTCGATCGCTACGAGGGTAATCTTTTGGCATGAGTAAATCAGTATTTTACTGTTAGAAAAATTAAACTAATTAATCTAACGTTCGCGCAACTTCAACACGATCAAATACTTCAATATGATCGCCAGGTCTAACATCATTGTAGTTCTTCACTGCGATACCACATTCGGTGCCGTTACGAACTTCATCGACATCATCCTTAAAGCGACGTAATGATTCCAGTTCACCTTCATAAATAACCACGTTTTCACGTAGGACACGAATAGGTTTACCACGTTTAACAGTACCTTCAATAACAATTGAACCGGCAACAGCACCAAACTTGGGTGACTTAAAGACATCTTTAACTTCTGCCAGACCAATAATAGTTTCTTTCGTTTCTGGTGATAACAGGCCACTCATGGCGGCTTTAACATCATCGATAATGTCATAGATAACACTGTAATAACGAATATCTATTCCATAATCACCAGCGATACGTTTTGCTGAAGCATCTGCACGTACATTAAAACCGATAACGATTGTATTGGATGCCGCTGCCAGATTGATATCTGATTCATTGATTCCACCCACACCCGTAGATACAAGTTTGACCCGAACTTCATCGGTAGACAGATTCAATAATGCATCATTTAACGCTTCAGACGATCCCTGAACATCACACTTAACCAGCAGGTTAAGCTCAGCAACATCACCTTCTGTCATTGCATCAAACATGCCCTGTAGCTTAGCTTTTTGTTGTGCAGCCAAACGTGATTCTCTTATCTTGGTCTCACGAGTTTGTGCAATCTCACGAGCGCGTCGTTCACTTTCAACCACAAATACTTCATCACCAGCGTTAGGTGTTCCTGACAATCCAAGAACTACAACCGGCATTGAAGGGCCCGCATTCTTAATCGACTTGGCAGACTCGTCATACATGGCACGGACACGACCAAACTCTGTTCCTGCCAGTAATATCTGCCCTTTTTCAAGATTACCTGATTGCACCAGAACAGTAGCAACCGGTCCACGACCTTTATCCAGTGAAGCTTCAACAACAATACCTTTCGCCAGTCCCTGATCTGAAGCCTGTAATTCCATCACTTCCGATTGCAGCAATATCGCTTCAAGTAGAGCATCAATACCTTCACCAGTGTGTGCAGATACATTCACAAACATATGCTCACCACCCCATTCTTCAGGGATAACTTCAACAGCACTTAATTCATTTCGAACACGATCCGGGTCAGCATTTTCCTTGTCACATTTATTGACTGCAACAATTAAAGGAACACCGGCAGCTTTAGAGTGCTGGATAGCTTCTTTAGTCTGAGGCATAACCCCGTCATCAGCAGCAACCACCAGGATAACGATATCAGTTGCCTGAGCACCACGTGCTCTCATCGCAGAGAACGCTGCGTGGCCAGGAGTATCAAGGAAAGTGATCACACCGTGATCTGTTTCTACATGATAAGCACCAATATGCTGAGTAATGCCACCCGCTTCTCCAGAAGCTACTCGAGTTTTTCTAATATGATCTAGCAAAGAAGTTTTACCATGATCTACATGACCCATAATAGTAACAACAGCTGGTCGTGTAACCAGATGCTCTTCATTCACTTCAATATTCTTTTGCAGATCCTGCTCAAAATTATCTTCTTCAGCAGCTGTAGCAACATGCCCCATTTCTTCAACAACCAGAATCGCGGTGTCCTGATCAAGCAGTTGATTGATTGTGGCCATGGTGCCCATTTGCATTAGCACTTTAATAACATCACCGACTTTAACAGCTATTTTCTGAGCTAACTCGGAAACAGAAATGGCTTCGGGTACCGCAACATTTCTCACTACAGGAGCTGTTGGTTTCTCAAAACCATGAACGTTATCCGAAGGAGGAGCGACATTACGACGGCGACCTTTTTTACCTTTGCCTTTACTGCGCTGGTTGTGATCGCTACCGGGTTTTACATGAATTTCTTTACGCCCGTAGCGAGTATTTTGACCCGCCTTCTGTTTACCCTTTCCATGTCGACCTTTCTCATCAGCCTTACCTTTAGCAGCCACTTCAGCTGCAGCAACGTCAGGTACAGGAGCAGCAGGTGCTGGAGCAACAACCGGTTTGACTGCTGCCATCATTTCTTTCTCAACAGCAGCTCTTACCTGAGCTTCAAGGCGAGCTATTTCAGTTTCTTCTCGTGCAGCCTGCTCTGCTTTCTGAAGAGCTTCCTGCTCTGCCTTAAGTCTTGCTTCTTCGGCTTCCCTGGCAATTTTTTCCTGCTCGGCTATGCGTGCTTCTTCTTCCGCTTTTTTCTGGGCAGCTAAAGCTTCTTCTGAAATAATTCCTTCTTCAACTACTGGAGGTGGAGGAACTTCCTGTGGGATTTCCTGGGCAGTTTCAGCAGGAACCTCAACAGGTACTTCCGGTTCAACCGGTTCTTGAACTTCAGTGCGACGAACGTAAGTTTTCTTTTTACGCACTTCCACATTGATTGAACGAGCTGAGGTATTTCTGCCACTGCCGCTGCCACTAACCGTGAGTCGTGTTTTATCTTTACGGCGTAAAGTAATTTTTTTCGGGCCGGCCTTCTTATCCTTACCATGACAGGTTCGAAGAGATTCCAGTAACTTCATTTTATCTTCATCAGAAATCGGATCATCTGCACCCGCAACCTTTACGCCGGCATTGCGTAATTGTTCCAGTAACTTATCAACAGAAACCCCAATGACTCCTGAAAGTTGTTTTGCTGTTACATTAGACATCGTATTCGATCCTGATAGTGTATTTTTCTACTTTAAACTTTTTAGACTGGACAAATTATTCTGACTCTTCAGCGAACCAGGGCTCGCGAGCCTGCATAATTAATTTCCCAGCCAAATCCCGATCAATCCCTTCGAATTCTTCGATATCATCAACGGCCTGTTCAGCCAGATCTTCCATCGAGTAAATTTTATTAGCCGCTAGAGTAACCGCAATTTCATCGGTCATTAATTCCATATTCAGCAGATCTTCATGGGGCTCTTTCGTCTCTTCAGTAGCGATAGCCATCGTTAACAGTGCATCACGAGCACGCCCACGCAGTTCTTCGACTATATCTTCATCAAACTCTTCAATTTCCAGTAATTCAGCAACTGGAACATAAGCAACTTCATCAATTGAGGACAAACCTTCCTGAACTAAAATAACAGCAACTTCTTCATCAACATCTAGCTGATCCATGAACACTTTAGCTAATTTCTTTGTTTCGGCGTCTGATTTTTCTTCGGCTTCAGATTCGTCCATCACATTTAAAGTCCAGCCAGTCAATTGACTTGCCAGCTTAATGTTTTGACCACCACGGCCTATAGCCTGAGATAACTTATCAGTAGGTACTGCTATATCCATCTGACCGGCTTCTTCATCGATCACAATTGAAGCTACTTCGGCAGGAGACATTGCATTAACCACAAACTGAGCCAGATTCTCATCCCATAAAATGATATCAACTCGCTCTCCAGCCAGCTCATTAGAAACTGATTGAACTCTGGAGCCTCGCATACCTACACAGGCACCTACAGGGTCCATTCTTGGATCGTTGCTTTTTACCGCAATTTTAGCGCGCATACCCGGGTCTCGTGCAGCCGATAGAATCTCAATTAAATCCTGACCGACTTCTGGTACTTCCAGTTTGAACAGTTCAACTAAAAATTCTGGTGCAGTACGACTGATAAATAACTGAGGCCCACGTAGTTCACTGGCTATTTTGTACAGATATCCCCTGATACGATCACCGGGACGAACAGCTTCACGAGGAATCATTTCTTCACGAGGAATAAATCCCTCTGCATTTTCACCCAGGTCAACGTATACGTTTCCACGTTCAACCCGTTTTACCTGCCCCATAACCAGAGTACCTTCACGGTCCTGATAGGCATCAATCACTTTTTTCCTTTCTGCTTCACGAACTTTTTGAACAATAACCTGTTTAGCAGTTTGAGCAGCAATTCGATCAAATTCTACTGAATCTATTTGTTCTTCAACAAATTCACCTAATTGAATCTCCGGCTCATCTATTTGTGCAGCTTCCAGAGTAATCTGCTTTAGAGGTTCTTCAAGCCCTCCATTTTCTGCAGGCTCGACAACTTCCCATTGGCGATAAGTATCATAGTCTCCAGTGTTTCTATCAATATCAACACGCACACCGATTTCCTTTTGATGTTTTTTACGGGTTGCAGAAGCCAGAGCAGCTTCAATTGCTTCAAAGATAACTTCTCTGTCTACACCTTTCTCGTTGGAGACAGTATCAGCAACTAATAGAATTTCTTTATTATCCATCGTGACTCTCTTAAGTGTAATGCTTATATTTTATACCTGTTTTACCAGGTTAGCCTTAGCTATATCCTGATAGGGCAGCTCATAAATCTCATTATCGACATCAATAATAACCAACTGGTTTTCATCGACACCTTTTAGTACACCGCTGAAATTTTTCCGTCCATTCAGCGCGACGCCCAACTTGATCTTTGCCTGTAAACCTGAGAATTTTTCAAAATCAGAGAATTTAAACAGTGGCCGATTTATACCCGGAGATGACACCTCCAGATCGAAAGCCATTTCAATAGGATCTTCCACATCGATAACAGCACTTATCTGGCGACTGACTTTGGCACAGTCATCGACTGTAATACCATTATCATGATCAATAAAGATCCGCACCACACCGTGATGTTCACTGCTGTGAAACTCAATACCTACCAGTTCATAACCCATTGATTCGACAACAGGCTCGAATAAAGCTGTTAAATCCTGCAAGTTTTTACCTCTGCCATATTTTGAATTATCAAAAAATTAGTGACACAAAGTTTAAGCAATAAAAAAGGCCCATATAGGGCCTTTTTGTCTATTAACCTGTAACAAAACTATATAAATAGTTGACATACTTCAGGCCAAATTAAATTTGGTAGCGGGGGCAGGATTTGAACCTACGACCTTCGGGTTATGAGCCCGACGAGCTACCAAGCTGCTCCACCCCGCATCAGAGGAGCGAGAGTTTAGCCATGTTGTATTCAGATTACAAGCTGTTTTCAGGCTGTTTTCTAAATAGATTTAACTTAATGCCCTAAACTCACTAAAAGCACGCTTTTAATCACATGCTGCATAGTTTAACTCAATATCAGGATACTGCTACGTTATAAAGTGTCTGTGTTGGAAACGCAAACTCCAGACCGGCTTCATTAAACTGCTTTAATATTCTCATACTTATTTCTTCTGTGTTCCATCAATTTGTCATCATTTCTGGAAATGTGATTGATTTGAGAGCAAGAGCTAAACCAAAACCCATCACCATAACCTGAATAACAGCCGGTACTTCAACCACATCGACGATAATATCATCCAGTTTGGTTTTTATTTTTGACAGGAACAAACGAAAAATTAAAAAAATACCAATTAATTATCTCACCTGATGTGACAAAGTCACCCAACAAATACCAATTACCCGCCTGACGTGACTTTGTCACTTTCCTTATTGGAAATTACTTCTATATTGATATCATTATTCAACTTTTTGAGGAACTACCATGAAAAAAATACTCACTACACTTGCTCTTTTAACTGTTGTTGGCAGCAGTGCTGTTATGGCATCAAATGTTGACGATGGATTCAACTGGCCTGGTGGACTATCTACTGGAAATACTCAAAGCCAACAGCTTCAGGTAGAAAAAGCATCTGGCTTTAACTGGCCAGAAGGAAGATCATTTGAAAGTAACATCAACACCAGCAGCCATGCTGAAGTTGCTGATGGAATGAACTGGCCTGCAGGTTTCTAAATAAGTTCTGTAATGAGTTCATAAAGCCCCGGATATTCGGGGCTTTATTATTTTAAGGCTGGAACTATCCCAATGGTTCAAACAATGCCTGTAAATCTTCACTACTGATAGCACTACCTTTACTGCCTTCAGAAAACAATGAGTCTGCCAATGCCTGTTTTTTTACCTGCATCTCAACAATTTTTTCTTCAACTGTTCCTGCCGTAATCATTTTATACACAAACACGGGTTTATCCTGTCCTATGCGGTGTGCTCTATCTGTTGCCTGATTTTCAGCAGCCGGGTTCCACCAGGGATCATAGTGAATAACCGTATCAGCCGCAGTTAAATTTAAACCGGAACCACCCGCCTTCAAACTAATTAAAAATACTGGCACTTTACCTGACTGAAACTCATCAATAGGTTTGGCACGATCACGTGTTTGGCCAGTCAGTTTGACGTAAGGAATTTTATATTGGGTAATTTCATCTTCGATGATAGCCAACATCGAGGTAAACTGTGAAAACAATAAGATTCGACGCCCCTCTTCCACCATTTCCGGCAACATCTCCATTAACTGATTAAGCTTAGCTGAGTGTTTAACTTTTTTTGCACTGGATAGCTTTAATAATTGAGGGTGACAGCACACTTGGCGTAATTTTAATAAGGCATCCAGAATAATAATCTGACTGCGTGCTATGCCCGTGCTTTGAACAGCCTGTTTAACCCTGTCATGCATTGAAACACGAATCGTTTCATACAGGTCTCGTTGAGCTCCATCCAGTTCAACCTGGCTAAGTATTTCTGTTTTGGGTGGCAATTCTTTTGCTACTTCCGACTTGTGCCGCCTCAGCATAAAAGGGGCAGTACGATGGCGTAATTGCTTAGAACGGTCTGCATCCTGAAATTTTTCAATCGGTGTACGAAAAATTCTACGGAAACGTTTTTCATCACCTAACATGCCTGGCATCAAGAAATGAAACTGAGACCATAATTCACCCAGATGATTCTCCATGGGTGTTCCGGTAAGACACAGACGATGTCTTGTTTTTAACTGGCGGGCTGTTTGAGCTGCCTTTGATTTCGGATTTTTAATATGCTGCGCTTCATCCAGTATGACCACATGCCAATGATGATCCATCAGGATATTAGTATCCCGTGATAACAAAGGATAGGTTGTTAACACCAGGTCAAAGTCATTGATCAGATGAAATTTATTTTTGCGTTCAGTACCCTGTAGAACCAGTACCTTTAAAGAAGGTGCAAATCGCTGTGCTTCTCTACTCCAGTTCACCATAAGACTGGTCGGTGCAACAACAAGGCTTGGAAGGTCAGCACGCTGGCATTTTTTTTCTACCAGTAAATGTGCCAGAGTCTGTACTGTTTTTCCCAAACCCATGTCATCAGCCAAAATTCCACCGAGCTCGTATTTGCGTAAAAACTGTAGCCAGTTCAGTCCTTCTTTTTGATAATCACGTAACTCAGCTTTTAATGTAGCAGGCGGAGTTACAACTCGAATACCATCAAAATTTTGCAATTGTTGACCAAATTTTCTCAGCGTTTCACCACCTGCCCATTTTAACGGGGTGTGCTGATTATCAAGAGCAACGAGTTGATTACTCTGGTAACGGGATAACTCCAGTTTGCCATTTTGATCCAGTATATTAGGGTCATGCAACTCAATCAGGGTATCCAGTATATGCCGTACTTTAATGAGCGGAATATGCAGTAACCGGCCATTTCCCTGCTCTAGTAATATCGGGTGATCATCCGGTAATTGTTGAAGTTGTGAAACTCCCATGGTGCCCTTGAGAGAGCCAAGGTAATTCACCAGAAACGGCAGTAAATTAATATTTTTACCGTCAATATCGACACCCAGTTCTAATTTAAACCAGTCATTTGAACCATGTTCTACATCTGCATACCATTCATCTGCCTCATCAATATGATATGCAAATCCTTCTGTTATGTTTACCGACCATCCTTCAGATTTCAGTTTGAACCGTTGGTTCAGCATAAAATCAATCCAGGTATTAATCCCCTGATCAGGTTCAAGCTGCATAACTTCTTCATACCCAACGTACAGATCGGCTTCGTGTAATCCTATTTCAGATAGTCTCTCTAATGCTTTTTGTTCCAACTCAGGATTTCTATGAATGATTTCAAATTCTTTATCAGTTTTACAGATAAATTCATTTCTTTCATCAGACGGATGAATTTTTATGCCGTTATAATCAAAATGAAATTCGGCGTATACAAAAGGTTCTACTGCTTCTACATAATGAGGAGTTTCCAACTGCTCGGTTAATAGTTTCAAACAGTACGTTGGGGGAACCTGATTATTATGAATAATATCCGGTTCTACCGGTAATGGAATTTCAAGATCCTTAAAGCTCTCAGTTAAAAATTCAGAAATTTTATCTACATTTTGTGGATGAACTGGCGGAGACGCTACCAGTACTGAACTGATTTTTTTGGGTAAGCCACAGTCTAACTCGCCACAGGCACCGGTTTCAGAATTCAGGTAACAGGGGGGTAAAACTGGTAGCAATATAGTGTCATCATCAAAAACATCTGCTTTTATTACCTGGCAGGCGTCCTGCAAAAAATGCCATGATAATGTACTGTCAACTTTATCGGCATGTTTCAGTGCAGGGTATTCCTCGTTTAACCAGTGGCAACGACCAGTATCGATCAAAACTTTAAGAGCTTTTGATCCAGCATCTCCCTCAAGTACTGGTACAGGGTTAGCATTCCCAGTCATCAACGACTTTAATAATAACATGGCATATTTATCATCTTCACGCATGAATCGAGCTTTCGATGTCGGGTTTATTGCATAATGTATTGCCTCTGAGAAACTTCCGTCCTTTTGCTGACGTGTTTTAACCGTTTTAACATATAGTTGAATACCAGTATCGTAGTGATTCATACCTAATAAATATAAAATCATTTCATTAGATGTAGGTCGACTTTCTGCAGGTTGTTGCTGAGCTGACTTAAGCTGATATAACCATTTGTCTGATGGAAGCCCAAACATATCATTTTGGACAGGAGGATTTTTATCGATAAAATCTAATAATGCAGCAACGACATGTTTACAATTGTATGCAACTGGGCAAGAACAGTTTCCCTGAATATCGATGACAGACTTTCTGCTAAATTCCAGTTGAATATTAGAAGTATAGTTATTCTTACCAGCCCCTTTTACAGTCGCCTTAATTAGAGATCCACCATGATACTTTTCAGTACTGACTACCATTCCCTGTTCAAAATAAACCCGCCCTCTTTGCATGTAGGCTGGTTTAAAAAATGAAATTATATCTTTTGATGTCAGGTTCATTGTTCTTTAGATAGAGGCTCAAACAAAGAACGTAAATCTTCGTTAGTAATTGCGGTTGCTTTTTGTCCTTCAGAAAATAGTGATTCGGCCAATGCCTGTTTTTTATTCTGCATCTCGATTATTTTTTCTTCGACTGTTCCTGAAGTAATCATTTTATATACAAATACGTGCTTATCCTGCCCTATGCGGTGTGCACGATCAGTAGCCTGTCTTTCAGCAGCTGGGTTCCACCAGGGGTCATAATGGATGACCGTATCGGCGGCAGTCAGGTTAAGCCCTGACCCCCCTGCTTTCAAACTGATTAAAAATACTGGAACTTTTCCCGACTGGAACGCATCAACAGGTTTTTCACGATTACGAGTTTGTCCTGTTAGTTTTACAAATTCAATTTTATGTTTATTAAGCTCATCCTCAATAATAGCCAGCATGCTGGTAAATTGAGAGAACAATAAAATTCGCCTTCCCTCTTCCACCATTTCTGGCAACATTTCCATTAACTGGTTTAACTTTGCAGAATGTTTAGGCAGTTTATAGTCAGTATTTTTTATTAACTGAGGATGACAGCAAACCTGTCTAAGTTTTAACAGCGCATCGAGAATAACTATATGGCTTCGTGATAGCCCTTTATTATCTACGCTCTGTTTTACCTTATCGTGCATCGAAACTCTTATCTTTTCATACAGATCGTGTTGTGCTCCTTCCAGTTCAACCTCACTAAGAATCTCTACTTTAGGAGGAAGTTCAGTGGCCACCTCTGATTTATCACGCCTTAACATAAAGGGCGCTAGACGGTTTCTTAGCTGTAATTGTCTCGCCTGATCCTGCTTTTTTTCTATTGGTGTACGATATAATTTTTGAAAACTTTTTTCATCACTCAGCATATCAGGCATGAGGAAATGGAATTGAGACCATAATTCTCCCAGGTGGTTTTCCATCGGTGTACCCGTCAGACATATACGAAAACGTGTTTGTAACAAACAGGCTGTTTGAGCTGCTTTAGATTTTGGATTTTTTATATGTTGAGCTTCATCCAGAATGGAAAGATGCCATTGTTGATTCAGCAGTACATCCGCATCCCTGGTCAGTAACGGGTACGTCGTAAGAATAAGATCGTGATTTTTAATTTGATTAAAAAGTTTCTTACGACCTGGCCCATGTAAAACCAGTACCTTCAAATCAGGTGCAAAACGTGCAGCTTCTCGCTTCCAGTTAACCATTAAACTGGTGGGTGCAATAACCAGACTCGGTAGATTCGCACGCTTTTCATTTTTTTCAATTAATAAATGAGCCAGAGTCTGAACTGTTTTACCCAGCCCCATATCATCAGCCAGAATACCGCCTAATTTATACTCCCGTAAAAATTGTAACCAGCTTAATCCATCTAACTGATAATGGCGTAATTCAGCCTTTAAATTGGCAGGGACTATCGCTTCTGAAATCCCCTCAAAGTTTTGTAATTTATCACCAAACTCACGAATTTTATCTCCGCCCGTCCAATTGATATTAGGATGACCACTCTCTAACAAAGACAGCTGATTACTCTGGAAGCGGGAAAGTTTTAGTTTACCATCTGCATCCAGTGCTTCAGGGTCATTTAATTCAATCAGGGTATCTACAATAAACCGTACCTTATAAAAGGCGATATTCAATATGCGCTCATTAGCCTGTTTATATAGCAGCGGATGATCATCCGGCAGTGCCTGTACTTTTGCCGTTTCATCTTCAGTAAGGAAATCGGAGAGAAAATCGACAAGAAAGGGTAAAAGATTTATCTCTTCGCCTTCAGATTCAATTCCTAGCTCAAGCTTGAACCAGTCACTACTTTCATCGGTAATATTTGCATACCATGTTTCGGCAACATCAAATTGATAAGAAAAATTATCATCGACCTCTATTTCCCAACCTTCAGCTTCAAGTTCAGCTTTATGATGAACCATGAAGTTAAACCAGGTGTCTTTGATATGAACAGGTTCCAATCGAAGGGTTTCACCATCACTTTCAAACTCATCAGCCATAAAACCTATTTTATCCAGCCTGTTTAGCATTCGCTCTTCAGCATCTAGATTTCGAGAGATTTTTTTTGTGCCAATTTTTGTAACTTTTGAAAACTCAGTTTGATCATCCAGAGGATTTACCTTTATTCCAACATAATCGAAGTAAAGTGAAGCAAGACCTAATGCTTCATCCCCTTCATCAAGATCAGAAAAATCTTCTTCATCATTAAACAGTCGTAGACAGGGAATGGGATCCATAAAGGCTAATTGATAAGGCTAAGAAGGTCTGTAAATATTAAGAGACAAGAAAGATACCACCACGAAGAACACAGAGAACACAGAGAACACGAAGAAAAAATAATTTAGTATTGTTATCTGTAATAAAGATAACCAAACATTACTACCACAAAATAAATCTTCGTGTCCTTCGTGCTCTTCGTGGTAAAAATATTTTTAAGATATTCAGGCAAATGCAGCTACACACCAGGCCATAAGTAGAGACGGGAATAATCCAAGTAACAGCAGACTAAGTCCATTAGCACTAAGCAAGATTTTCACATCCAGCGCTTCTTTAATAGTGATAACCTGATTTTCATCCGGTTTATCGAAGTACATTGCCTTGATCACACGTAAATAGTAAAACAAACCAATCACCGAAAACAACACGGCAGTCAGAGCTAACCAAACCATATCAACCTGAATTACAGAGTTAATAACCGTTAGCTTGGCATAAAAACCTACTGTAGGTGGTACACCCGCCATTGAAAATAAAGCAATCGCCAGCAATGCTGCATACCATGGATTTGTATCATTCAGCCCACGTAAATCTGCAATTTCGCCCGCCTCATGGTTCTCTCGATTTAATAACATCAATACCGCAAAAGCGACCGATGAAGTTATGGCATAAGTAATGGTATAGAACATGGCTGAAGAGAACCCTAATTCGGTTCCAGACAACAGCCCTAAAAGAATAAAACCAACGTGAGAAATCGTTGAATAGGCCAGCATACGTTTGAAGTTGGTTTGAGATATCGCAATAATATTACCCAAAGCCATAGAAGCTACCGCTAACACTATTAACATTTGTGACCAGTCGACATACAAATCGGACATGCCATCAACTAATAAACGAATAGCCATCGCAAATCCAGCTATCTTTGGAGCTGTACCTATAAATAATGTTACCGAAGTTGGCGCACCCTGATAAACATCCGGTAACCACATATGAAATGGAACAGCACCTAGCTTGAACGACAAGCCAACCACAATAAAGGTTAGAGCAAAAGCTAACATAACGGGATTAGAGGCCGCCTGAGATTTAATAACAGCAGCTAACTCAGTAATATCCAATGTACCTGAAATCCCATAAAACATGGAAATTCCATATAACAATAATCCTGAAGCTAAAGCACCAAGAACAAAGTATTTCATCGCTGCTTCTGAAGCTGTCACCGAGTCACGGTTAGATGCAATCATGGCATACAAAGATAACGACAGTAATTCAAGCCCTAAATAAATCAGTAGGAAGCTGTGCGCTGAAATCATGATCATCATTCCCAGAACTGCAAACAGCCCTAGAACGTAATATTCACCTTTGTATATTTTTAAATCTTTTAGATAATCACGCGAATAAACAAAAACCATGAAAGTCACAACATATACTGATAATTTCAATGTAACCGCAAGCTTATCGAGAATAAAACTTCCACCGAAAGTACTGATGCTATTAGCAGGAGATACATAAACTGTTGCCATACCGACAAGGATTAAAGTCAACAGAGACAACAATAAGGTAAAGCCACGTTTTTCCTGGGGTAAAAACAGGTCAACAACCAGTACCAGACAGGCCATCGCCAACATAACCATTTCAGGTAAAGCCGGTAACAGGTTTGGTTGAATAAAAGGTGTCATGAAAGCGCCTATCCTAATAATTTACTAAAGTTTTGAAACACTGATGTGTTGCAACAGATTATTAATAGTTGGATGCATAACATCCACCAATGGATCAGGCCACAGACCCAGAACCAGTACTGCAATAGCCAACAGTCCAAGAATCAAAAACTCACGTTTATTGATATCGGTTAAAGCTTTTACATTATCATTAGCTATGTCGCCAAAAACGACTCGCTTAACCATCCACAAGGTATAACCAGCACCAATAATTAACGTGGTTGCGGCCAGAAATGCAAACCAGAAATTAGCCTTGAAAGCAGCCAAAATCACCATGAATTCACCAACAAACCCGGAGGTACCAGGCAGGCCGGCATTTGACATCGCAAAGAAAACCATGAACGCAGCAAAAACAGGCATGGTATTTACGACTCCGCCATAATCTGCGATCTGTCGACTGTGCATGCGGTCATACAATACTCCGACACTGAGGAACATCGCAGCTGAAATAAAACCATGTGAAACCATCTGAACCATGCCACCCTCAAGTGCCAGAATCGCACCCTGACTATCGCCAGACGATGTGATACGGAAAATGATAAAGAAACCCAGAGTCACAAAACCCATGTGAGCTATCGATGAATAAGCAATCAGCTTTTTCATATCCTGCTGAACCAGTGCCACAAAACCAATATAAACAACAGCGGTTAAAGACATGGTAATTATTAACCAATCTAACTGATTACTAGCATCAGGAGTAATCGGTAAACTGAACCTCAGAAAACCATAACCACCAATTTTCAACATGATGGCTGCCAGTATCACAGAACCACCGGTAGGTGCTTCAACGTGAGCATCCGGTAACCAGGTATGTACAGGCCACATTGGAACCTTAACAGCAAAAGCAACCAGAAAAGCCAGGAAGATATAAGTCTGCTCTTTAATAGTTAGAGGCAAATCATGTAAATCCAGAATCGCAAAACTTCCGGACTTGGAATACATATAAATCAACGCTACCAGCATCAATACTGAACCGATAAAGGTATACAGGAAGAATTTAAGAGTTGCATAGATACGGTTAACACCACCCCATACTCCGATAATAAGGAACATCGGAATCAACATCGCTTCGAAAAATATGTAGAACAGGATTGAATCCAGAGCGGAAAAAGTGCCTATCATAAAACCTTCCATAATCAGGAAAGCAGCAAGATATTGAGATGCTCGATACTGGATCACTTCCCAGGCAGAGATGATGACCAGTATGGTGATAAAACTGGTTAACAAAATCAATGGCATAGAAATTCCATCTATACCCAAATGATAATGAATATTAAATTCTGATATCCAGACATGCTTCTCTGCAAACTGCATCGCAAAACTGGAAGAATCAAATAGCGTGTATAGTGGAATCGTTAACAAGAACGTCAGGATAGAAAAAACCAACGCTATTTTACGCGCACCGGATGGATCTTTATCACCGGCAAACAGTACGAATATACCACCGATAATGGGTAGCCATACAACTAGACTTAATAAAGGTAAATCAGCAAACATTGTCATTACACCGTTCATCCTAGCACTGCCCAGCCGAGTAACAGAATTAGTCCTGAAACCATTACAAATGCATAATGATTCAGATACCCAGTCTGTATATTTCGAATTTTTTGAGAGAACCAGCCAACCACTCTTGCACTACCGTTAACGGCAATGCCATCAATTATAATTCCATCTCCGATTCGCCAGAATATAGAACCGATCACCTTGCTTCCACCCGCAAATACAATATCGTTAAAACGATCGAAATAGTATTTCTGATCAAGTAACTTATGTATAAAGGATAATTTCTGTTGAGCAGCATCGGCTATCGAAGGTTTCTTCAAATAAATAAACCAGGCAGAAATTGCACCGGCAGCAGCTAAATAAACAGCTGGCCCACTAAAACCATGCAATACAAATGAGAACTCACCGTGATAAAACTCTTTCATTGCAGCAACCACATCATGTTCACGCAAAGTCAAAAGAACATTATCGAAATAAGAACCGAACACAATACTATCAACAGTCAGCCACCCGATAATCGCCGATGGAATAGCTAACAGGACAAGAGGCACCCAGACTACTGCGGGTGGTTCATGTAGATGATCTTTAGTGTGCTGGTCCATTCTTTCTTCACCATGGAATACCATGAAAAATAATCGGAAAGAATAAAAAGCTGTAACAAATACACCCAACAGAACCATTACGTAAGCAAAACTGGCTCCAGGTAATTCAGAGTGATGAACCGCTTCAATAATGGCATCTTTTGAAAAGTAACCCGAGGTTCCAGGGAAACCAATTAATGCCAGAGTACCTATCAGAGAAACCCAGTAAGTAATAGGCAGGTATTTCTTCAGGCCACCCATCTTGCGCATATCCTGTTCGTGATGCATGGCGATAATGACGGCACCTGCAGCAAGGAATAAAAGAGCTTTGAAAAAAGCGTGTGTCATTAGGTGGAAAATCGCGACTGAATAAGCCGAAGCACCTAAAGCAACCGTCATATAACCTAATTGTGAAAGCGTGGAGTAAGCAACAACCCGTTTGATATCGTTTTGTACGATACCGATCAAACCCATGAAAAAGGCTGTAATGGCACCGATGATCATTACAAAGGAAAGAGCCACTTCTGATAATTCAAATAAAGGTGACATTCTGGATACCATGAATATACCCGCTGTTACCATTGTTGCCGCATGGATCAGTGCAGAGATAGGTGTTGGACCTTCCATTGAATCAGGAAGCCAAACATGCAATGGAACCTGTGCCGATTTACCCATCGCACCAATGAATAACAAAATACAGGCTACAGTGATGACAGACCACGGCTCACCTTCGAAAATTTCAATGGTGCTGGACGATAAAACATCCGCTTTATTGAACACTTCGTAGTAATCCAGAGATCCTGTAAACATCAAAATACAGGCAATACCTAATAGAAAACCAAAGTCTCCTACACGGTTAACCAGGAAGGCTTTCATGTTGGCAAAGATTGCAGTCTCTTTTTTGAACCAGAAACCAATTAATAAATAAGACACCAGTCCCACCGCTTCCCAGCCAAAAAATAACTGCAAAAAGTTATTTGACATAACCAGCATCAACATGGAAAAAGTAAACAGTGAAATATAACTGAAGAAGCGCTGATATCCAGGGTCTTCACTCATGTAACCAATGGTATAAATATGCACCATTAACGAGACAGCGGTAACAACAGTCATCATCAACGCAGTAAGGCTATCGATTAAAAACCCAACTTCGAACTTGATGCCATCACTGACCATCCAGGTATACACAGACTCGTTATAGATGGCAGCACCATCGATAACCACATCTTTTAAAACAACCAGAGACAAAATAAATGATGTAGCAACACCCAGAGAAGTCACCCAGTGCGATGCACCTCGGCCAATCTGCTTACCAAATAATCCGGCGATAATAGCGCCAAAAAGTGAAGCCAGAGGAATGGCAAGATATAAAGATTGCATATCCATTCCTACCCCTTCATCTCGTTAATATCTGCCATATTGATCGTTTGTTTATTTCTAAACAACACGATCAAAATCGCCAGACCGATAGCAGCTTCAGCAGCTGCAACCGTCAGAATAAAAAATACGAATACCTGCCCTGCAAGGTCATTAAGAAAATGAGAAAAGGCAATGAAGTTTAAGTTAACAGCCAACAGCATGAGTTCGATAGACATCAATAATACAATCAGGTTTTTCCGATTGATAATTATGCCAGCAATGCTGAAGCTGAATAAAATGGCTGCAAGAACCAGGTAATGATTTAACGCCAGGGTCATTTCTTTTCAGCCTCCATCTTAACAATACGCAGGCGATCCTGCTTTTGAACCTTCATCTGCTCAGATGGATTCTGATAACGTGTGCCCGGCCTTCTACGCAAGGTCAATGAAATTGCAGCAATAATCGCAACCAGTAAGATGACCGCTGCAATTTCAAATGCAAACACATACTCTGTGTAAAGCACCATGCCAAGTTCTTTCGTATTCGAATAATCAGCAGCTTTTGCGACAGGAGCAGCCATCGACTCCAGTGAAAA
Organism: Gammaproteobacteria bacterium; assembly: GCA_018669845.1. GTDB lineage: Bacteria > Pseudomonadota > Gammaproteobacteria > JACNJF01. Next base: position 27,159 of record JABHSO010000219.1, read on the forward strand.
CTGATCGCCAGAAACAACGTAATAAATAAGACCAAACATGATGAGCGCCAGAGCAATACCAACCGGCAGGAACTTGATAAACCCTTCTCTGATTCGTGCAATATTGATGTCCAGCATCATCACCACGAACAGAAACAACACCATAACTGCACCGACATACACCAGCACCAGAGTGATCGCTAAAAATTCGGCTTCTAGTAACATCCAGATAAATGCGCTGCTAAAAAATGTCAGCACTAGCGACAAAGCAGCATGAACCGGGTTTCTGGCCGTTATAACAGCACCAGCAGATACGATGGTGATAGCTGCAAAAAAATAAAAAACAAGTGATTCAATCATAATATATCCTGATGCCCCGCCCTATCGATAGGGTGCATCAGCAGATTTATCTGCTGCGAGTTGAGCTTCATAACGATCACCTATTTCCAGTAACTTTTCTTTGGTCATAATATTTTCGCCACGATTTTCAAAATGATATTCAAAAACGTTGGTTTCTACGATGGAGTCAACGGGACAGGCTTCTTCACAAAAACCGCAATAGATACACTTAAACAGGTCAATATCATATTTAGTTGTACGACGCGTTCCATCTTCACGTTCTTCAGATTCAATGGTGATCGCCAGCGCAGGACATATCGCTTCGCATAATTTGCAGGCGATGCAACGTTCTTCTCCATTGGCATAACGACGTAAAGCATGTAAACCACGAAATCTTGGGCTTAACGGGGTTTTCTCTTCTGGATACTGGATAGTAAATTTCTTTTTAAAGAAATATCCACCGGTGACACTTAAACCTTTTAACAGCTCTAGAAACAGGTAGCTTTTAAGGTAATATTTAATTGATTTGATCATTTTCTCATTACCTCCTTAAGCAAACCACGGGCCGACGTTGTAATACACAAAGACACCTTCAACTACTAACCAGACGATAGTAACCGGAATCAATACTTTCCAGCCCAGACGCATAATTTGATCATAACGATAACGCGGGAAAGTAGCCCGGAACCACAGGAATAACAGCATGAAGAAACCTGTTTTAAGGAATAACCATAAAATGCTATCACCCATCAAAGATGGAATTGGCGATAACCATCCACCCATAAACATCAATGCCGTCAGCATCGATATTAAAATCATATTGGCGTATTCACCGAGGAAAAATACCGCGAAAGTCATGCCAGAATATTCAACATGAAAGCCAGCAACAATTTCAGATTCACCTTCAGCAACATCAAATGGAGCACGGTTTGTTTCAGCAACACCAGCAATGAAGTACACCATGAATAATGGAAACAAAGGAACCATGAACCAGTTATAAATCGAGCCTTCCTGAGCTGCTACAATTTCACCCAGGTTTAAACTGCCACTCGCCATCAAAACACCTACAAGAGCGAAACCCATGGCGATCTCATAAGCAACAATTTGTGCAGCTGAACGCATTGCACCGAGTAAGGCATATTTAGAATTGGACGCCCAACCAGCAATGATAACCCCGTAAACACCGAGAGAAGTCATCGCCAGAATATACAATAGACCTGCATTAATATTACTGAATACAAGAGTATCGTTAAAAGGGATAACAGCCCAGGCTGCCATGGAAGGCGCAAACGCCAGAACGGGTGCAGTAATAAATAGATACTTATTGGCGTTTGTAGGAATGATAATTTCCTTAAACATCAGCTTGAACATATCAGCAAACGGCTGAAATAAACCTTTTGGTCCTACACGATTTGGTCCTATGCGAATTTGCATATAGCCGATAACCTTACGCTCGGCATAGGTGTAATATGCTACTACGATAAAAAGCGGTAACAGAATAATCAAAGCCGTCAGCACATTGGAAATAATGTACTGAAACCATTCAGGCCAGAAATACTGCATCCACTCGGGAAGAATGGAAACAAATGAAGAAATCAAATCACTCATGAGACTTTCTCCACTTCAACAGATCCAAACAGGGTTGATAAATTCTCAACCTGTTTAATGCCTGTTGGAATCATCACACAACCAGCTGGAATATTTTCATCTATTGCCATCGGTAAAATCGCTGTCCCTTCACCCTGCTTGATATGAACTTGCTCGGCACCGGTTAAACCTAACTTTTCGGCCTGATCAGAATTCACTCGAAGACAACTAGCACTTTTCATATTAGCCGTGGACTGAAGTGCTGCAGAATTTCGTAACATTGCATCAACCGCATAAATAGCCGTTTCAGAAACTTTCTGCAATGCTCTTGGACGAGTCGGCAATTTATTTTCTTTAGTTTTAATAGAAACAAAGTTATCCAGTTTCAACTCTCGGCATTGTTCTTTAAGCTCATTCCTTACAGCCGTAGAATTTGTATAACCATTATCATCAGCCGGTAACAATACCTGTGCTAAAGCAGTTAAAATTTTCCAGCCCTGACGACTTTCACCAGAAGCAGCTGCACAACCCTTAAATGGTTGCCAGAAACCTTCAACATTGACAAACGTACCTGAAGTTTCCAGGAAAGTGGCTAGAGGTAAAATAAGATCTGCAGACTCATTATTGAAATCATTTTCAAAGCTGTTGATTGCAATAATAAAATCATTGTTATCAGCGGAAGCTTTAGCTGATGTTCCATTGCTGATATCTAACATGGGGTCAATGCCCATTAACATCAGTACTTTATGATTTGAGTTTAAAATTTCTGCAGTATTCTGCCCACTTTCCTCAGTATTAACACCGGCAGCTACGCGGTTTGGTAAGGCTCCAGCAAGACAGGCACCAGCCGTATTGGCTGACTCTGAAAGATAACCCAATGTTGATTGGCTCATCGACGCAATTACTTCAACCAATTGCATCACTAAGGCATATTGAGGATGAGAGATTGCTTGCACACCAACTATTACTGAAGACTGTTCACCCTTGATAAGTGCCGCTGCAATAGCGTTATGCTCTGGCCTGGCCCTTACTTTTTCCAGCATCTCAACTAAATTTGCTGGAAGTTCAGCTTTGGTTTTCTTAGCTACAGAAACAACGACTGAAGCCAGATCATGTAACATTTGTTCAGCACTACCGGCTAAATCTTCGACACAATCGAAGTTATATTGCCCTGATACGGTAGAGATAGATGAGACTGTCGCATTATTATTGATAACAGACTTACGAATTCGATGATTCAAAATAGGCTGTTCAGTTCTCAGGTTTCCTGCAACAAGCAAAGTGCTATCCAGTGAATCTAAAGATTTGATTGAACGACCAAGCCAGGGCATTGCAGCAACATCATTTTGAACGGAAAAATCGACCTGCTTTAAACGGTGATCTATATTGTTTGATCCCAGTCCACGGATCAGTTTCTGAAATAAATAATGCTCTTCCAGAGTACATTGAGGACTAATTAATCCAGCAAGATTCCCCTGTTGATTAGCAGCTGACTGAAGTTTTTCGACTGCCAGGTTAATCGCTGATTCCCAGTCAATATCTTTAAGCTTGCCGTTTTCACGAACTTTCGGAGTGAGTAAACGATTATCACTTTTCACCGAGGTATAACTGAAGCGATCCCGGTCAGAGATCCACGCTTCATTAATTTGCTCATTATCACGAGGTACTACACGCATCACCTGTTGGTTGCGGGTATGAACATAAATATTTGAACCCACACAATCATGAGCAGCAATTGTGGCATGCTGAATTAATTCCCAGGGACGAGAAGTAAAGCGGGAAGGTTTGGCAGTTAAAGCGCCCACAGGACATAAATCGATAATATTGCCGGACAGTTCAGACGTTACAGACTTTTCAATATAAGTTCCAATCTGAGTCGATTCACCGCGACCGGTGGCACCCAGTTCAGGTAGACCAGCAATCTCTTCACCGAAACGAACACAGCGGGTACATAAAATGCAACGGGTTAAGTCTGTGGCAATTAATGGACCGATATTTTTATCACAAACGACACGTTTTGATTCTGTGTATTGCGAAACATCACCACCAAAACCCATCGCAACATCCTGCAATTCACACTCACCACCCTGATCACAAACCGGGCAATCTAAAGGATGATTAATAAGCAGGAATTCCATCGTGGATTTCTGAGCAGAAACAGCAGTTGTCGATTTGGTTTTAACAACCATTCCATCATTGACAGGTGTTGCACAGGCAGGCATTGGCTTTGGTGCTTTTTCTACTTCAACCAGACACATGCGACAGCTTGCTGCTACCGACAGTTTTTTGTGATAACAGAAACGAGGGATGCTGATATTGTTGTCATCCGCCACATCAATCAACATTTGACCCGGACTCGTCTGGATCTCCTGACCATTGATAGTGATAGTGATGCTGTCAGTGACGGTTTCGCTCATAGCTACCTTGTACCTTAAACGTCTAAAATCGAACGTTTGTGTTCGATATAGTATTCAAATTCGTGACGGAAATGTTTGATCGAGCTCCATACCGGCATTGCCGCTGCTTCACCCAATGCACAAATCGTGCGCCCTTCAATTTTGTGTGATACCTCTTCAAGCATCGCGATATCTTCAGGACGTCCTTTACCTTCTACAATTCGAGTCAAAACCCGATACAACCAGCCGGTGCCTTCACGACAGGGAGTACATTGACCACAGGATTCCGAAAAGTAAAAACGGGAAATTCGTCGTAATGCTTTCACCATATCGGTGGTTTCATCCATCACGATAACTGCACCGGAACCGAGCATAGAACCCGCTTTGGCAATGGAATCATAATCCATGGTGCATTCCATCATTACGTCACCCGGTAAAACAGGGACTGAAGAACCACCAGGAATCACAGCTTTTAACTTTCGGCCATCTTTAACGCCGCCAGCCATTTCTAATAAATCTTTAAACGGTGTGCCCATGTTAATTTCAAAATTACCCGGTGCATTTAAATGACCGGACATAGAGAACAATTTAACTCCACCATTATTGGGAATACCCAGATCAGCAAACCATTTTCCACCATTACGAATAATGGCCGGAACCGATGACAGTGACTCGGTATTATTAATCGTCGTGGGTTTACCGTATAAACCAAAGTTTGCAGGAAAAGGAGGTTTGAATCTTGGCTGGCCTTTTTTGCCTTCCAGAGATTCTAATAATGCCGTTTCTTCACCGCAAATATATGCACCTGCACCCAGCGTTGGATAGCAGTCAAAATCTACTCCACTACCAAGAATATCTTTACCCAGATAACCTTGCTCATAAGCTTCTTTCACAGCCTGATCAAAACGCTGATAAGGCTCATCCATAAATTCGCCACGCATGTAGTTATAGCCAATTGTTGCACCAATGCAGTAACCGGCAATTATCATACCTTCAACCAGAGCATGCGGGTTAAAACGTAATATATCACGATCTTTACAGGTACCAGGTTCAGACTCATCTGAATTACATACGATGTACTTTTGACCGGGTGCAGTACGTGGCATGAAACTCCACTTTAAACCAGTAGGAAAACCAGCTCCACCACGACCACGTAAGCAAGAAGCTTTTACTTCTTCGATAACCGCTTCAGGTGTTAATTTTTCATCAAATATTTTTTTAATAGCTTGATAACCACCAGACTTGATATAGCTTTCCAGTGACCAGGGCTGATCATATTGCAGGGTTGCAAAACAAACTTCATTCGCCATGATTACTCCAGCCCATCCAGAATTTCATCAATTTTTTCCGGTGTTAGTTTTTCATGATAAACATGATCAACCTGCATCATCGGACCCGCAGAACAGGCTGCCAGACATTCTTCTTCAGGTTTCAGGAAAATGCGACCATCTTCGGTGCTTTCACCCACTTTGCAACCCAGTTTCTTTTCGATATAACCGACAACTGAGTCAGAGCCCATTAACATGCAGGAAATATTGGTACAGATCGCAACATTATGCCGACCGACCGGTTTGGTTTCATACATGGAATAAAAAGAGGCTACTTCATAAACCTGAATTTTAGGTAAGCTAAGATATTCAGCCACGGCATCCATTAATTCAATCGTCAGAAATCCTTCATTCTGATGTTGAGCAGCCGTTAAAGCAGCAATGACAGCAGAGCGTTTTTTATCTTCAGGATATTTCTTTAACCAGGTATCAATCTCTTCGCGAGTATGTTCACTGAGTAATTCTGTGGTATTAGTAGTTTCAGTCATTATCGGTCTATCTCACCAAATACAATATCCTGGGTGCCAATAATGGCGACAACATCAGCCAGCATATGCCCTTTGGCCATTTCATTCATACTGGAAAGGTGTGCAAATCCAGGAGCTCGAATCTTCAAACGGTATGGTTTGTTGGTTCCATCTGAAATCAGGTAAATACCAAACTCACCTTTAGGGTGCTCAATAGCCGTATAAACTTCACCTTCTGGCAGGCAGTAACCTTCAGAAAACAGTTTAAAGTGATGAATAAGCCCTTCCATATCCGCTTTCATTTCTTCACGTCGAGGTGGAGTCACCTTGTGATTTTCACTCAGCACTAAACCTGGATTCTTTTTCAGCCATGCCACACATTGCTTGATAATGCGATTAGACTGGCGCATTTCTTCCATGCGAACCAGGTAACGGTCGTAGCTATCACCATTAGTGCCAACAGGAATATCAAAATCCATATCAGCATAAACTTCATAAGGCTGTTTCTTGCGTAGATCCCATTCCACACCTGAACCACGTAACATCGGCCCGGTAAAACCTAACTGATATGCGCGTTCAGCAGAAACAACACCGATACCTACAGTACGCTGTTTCCAGATACGGTTATCGGTTAGCAGGGTTTCATATTCATCTACATATTTTGGGAAACGTTGACAAAAATCATCGATAAAATCAAGCAGAGAAGATTGACGATTTTCATTCAAACGGTCAGCTTCTTTCTGGCTACGCCATTTGTTTGAATCAAACTGAGGCATGCTATCGGGTAAGTCACGAGCAACACCACCCGGGCGATAATAGCCTGCATGCATACGAGCACCAGACACCGCCTCGTACATATCCATTAAATCTTCACGTTCGCGAAAGGCATACAGGAACATGGTCATCGCGCCAACGTCCAGTGCGTGAGTGCCTATCCACATCAAATGGTTCAGGATTCGAGTAATTTCATCAAACATGACGCGGATATATTGCGCACGAATGGGAACTTCCAGTTGCAGCAGCTTTTCAATAGCCAATACATAACCATGTTCGTTACACATCATTGATACATAATCCAGACGATCCATGTAACCGATAGACTGGTTATAGGGCTTGGATTCAGCTAATTTTTCAGTGGCTCGGTGCAATAACCCTACATGCGGGTCGGCACGTTCGATAACCTCGCCATCCATTTCCAGTACCAGGCGTAAAACGCCGTGTGCAGCCGGATGTTGCGGACCAAAGTTTAACGTGTAATTCTTGATTTCAGGCATTATTCAGCTGCCTCCTGTTGATCATCAGACAGGTATCGATGGTCTTCACGTTTAACACGTGGCACTAATACTCGAGGGTCGATCGAAACCGGCTCGTAGATAACTCGTTTCTGCTCAGGGTCATAACGCATTTCAACATTCCCGATTAGAGGAAAATCCTTGCGAAATGGATGCCCGACAAAACCATAATCGGTCAGAATTCGACGTAAGTCAGGATGATCACTGTAAAGTATTCCAAACAGGTCAAACGATTCTCTTTCATACCAGTCTGCAGAAGACCAAACCCCGGTCACACTAGGAACAACGGGAAAATCATTATTTTCAGCAAAAACACGAATCCGAAGACGGCAGTTATTACTATAAGAAATCAGATGCATCACTGATGCAAAACGAAGTGCTTCTGTATCCTGAGCTTCCAGTTCGTCACCGAAAACAAGGTGGCCCATCGTTGTAGGATCTACACCACGACTAAATCCCGTAGAACTGGATTTATCGGTTTGCCACTCAACCTGGCCTAACTGAGAATAATCAACACCACAAAGGTCCATCAGTTGCTCATAGGCAAAATTTGGCTCATCGCGTAAAGCCATCGAAACTTCAATCAAATCAGCCGGAGCAATATCGATAGTCACTTCATCATATTCATGAATAAAATTTTGAATTTTATCACCGAAGTAATTTTGCAGGGCTTCTGCATGTTGCTGTAAAGAATCAGACATATTAACGAGCTATCGTATTAGTGCGTTTAATCTTGCTCTGTAATTGCAATATTCCATACAACAAAGCTTCCGGTGTTGGAGGACAACCCGGCACATATACATCAACAGGAACTACACGATCACAACCTCGCACCACGGCATAGGAATAATGATAATAGCCACCGCCATTGGCACAAGAACCCATGGATATAACCCAGCGAGGTTCAGCCATCTGGTCATAGACCTTACGTAAAGCAGGTGCCATTTTATTAACCAGAGTTCCAGCCACAATCATCACATCAGATTGACGAGGACTTGGGCGAAACAGAATTCCAAAGCGATCCAGATCGTAGCGTGAAGCACCCGTCTGCATCATTTCAACCGCACAACAGGCTAGACCAAAAGTCATTGGCCACATCGAACCGGTTCTTGCCCAGTTGATCAGCTTATCAGCACTGGTGGTTACAAAACCTTCTTCAAGTAAACCTTCTACTCCCATTCCAGCGCCCCTTTTTTCCACTCATAGATGAAACCGATGACCAGCACACCCAGAAAAATTCCCATAGAAATCAGCCCGAAAGTTCCAATCTGATCCAGCACTATGGCCCAGGGAAACAGAAACGCAATTTCAAGATCGAAAATAATAAATAGAATCGCAACAAGGTAATAGCGCACATCAAATTTCATGCGGCTATCTTCGAATGCTTCAAAGCCACATTCGTAAGGAGAATTTTTTTCGGCATCAGGGCGGGAAGGCCCGAGTAATTTACCCAGGACAATAAATACTGAGCCCATCAGGGTAGTCACCGCAAGGAAAATAAGGATGGGTAAATAATTACCTAACATACAGCTGGTCGCCCCTGTCTTTTCATATCATATTAATTATGAGGCGGGAGTCTATTGTGCACCGAGAATAGAGTCAAGGAAACTTGGATAATGATTCATTAATGTACTTATTAAGTGTTTTTATATTGACCTATGGCAAGCAACTGTAAAGCTGTACTCTAAAACGATTTCACTAATAATTCACACCAGCTAATGGAACACCTAAATTAAAAAATTGTTTAATTTACAAAAGACATAAAAAAGGACGCCAATGGACGTCCTTAAATGTATATATGGTGCCGATGGCCGGAGTCGAAC
>JABHSO010000113.1 GCA_018669845.1 Gammaproteobacteria bacterium
CCGCGCCACTATCTTGAACAGTTATTTGAGCATTTGCCGAAAGCTAAAACGGAAGCTGCATTAATAGAACTGTTGCCACAAAATTTTAAAACATCAGATCTGAATGGGTAGGGGTAATATCTGGATTACCCAGACGGTTACGCATAGAAGAGGGCTTCATCCCTCGAGTACTCTTGATTGTTCCTCAGTTTAGTGATGAGTTTATCATTGGATAAATAAGGAAAAAGAGAAACCCAAACAGATGAACCGAATGCTGATGATGGGTTGTATTCAGTTGATCCTCCAGTTATGCCACCCCTGATTGAGGTGTGTATAGGTATAGACATATATTCGACGCTTGCAACTAGTTGGTTGGTTAATACTATTTCGGCCTGTATGCCAAGTTTTGCCATTAGACTCCAGTAAGCATATTCGTTATAAGGGAGGTCAGGTAGTGTTGCTGCCTGCCCTATAACAGGGTATCCATCGTCCAGTTTTGCATCTAGCCAGTGAGAAAGGCGAAATTTGAATGTCTCTACTACAGCATTTGAAAACTCTTCCAGGGTATCTTCTTTTAATGGTCTAACAAGGTATGGGCGAGCAAATTCGATCTGCTTAGATAGAGGGTCTTTTTGTTTTTTAATTTGTTTTACAAGATTCTTTTTAATGCCATCCCAGTAAACACCTTTAGTTCGAAAACTTCCAATGATGTTATCAAAGTTGGCAGGTTTTTTATTGCTTAAATCTGTAAAAACTTTATCGATATTTATAACCTGGATATTGTCAGGTTTATTCATAGTCACACCAAAGTGTTCTTTAACCTGGCTGGCAGATGCCTGAAATATTTTCCATAAATCATCGATTTCAACTTTTGGAAACCGTGGATTTTCAATATAGATTATTCGTGGGGTTATTGTATTATTTTTAATTTCTGGAAGTTTTACTGAGTGTTTATCTGCTTTCGGGGAATATGCAAAATAACTAATGCCTAATATAAATATCAATAGAGAAAAAAATATTTTAAGAGATAATTTTTTATTCATTTTTTTGCAGAGTAATTTTAATGTGTGTATATATTTCGGAAACAATCTTAAACTTATTCAAGGTATTGAAATCTCAATGATTCCGATAACCAGAAATCATCAATCTGGTAAATTTAGCTAGCCTGACTTTTAACTACTGGACCTGGAGCTTATTGGCTACTGGTATTGCAATCAGCTTTCTGGACTACGCTGTTCCGGCAAAATTTTATTGGCGAAATAATGATCCGCATCATCTATATCCACGGGTTTTTCTTCAATATCGACCAGTGGTAATTCATAATCACTCCAACCTCGTAGCCCGGTCTGCAAAGATATTACGTTTTCATAGCCCATTTGTTGCAGAGTGTAGGCTGCCAGTGTAGTCCGGTTCCCAGAGCGGCAAGCCAAAATGACAGGTCTGTCTCTTGCTTCTACCAGTTCCGGCTCCGTTTCTTCAAAATCCCATTCACAGGCATTTTCCAGAATACCACGAGGAACATTCAGGGAATCAGCAATGTGCATGGTGTCGTATTCATGGTTTTCCCTGATATCGACAATAAGTGTGTCCGAATGTGACTCAAGGTACTCTTCAGCATCCCATGGCATCATTTCGGTGATAAGAGGTGCTATTTCAGCTGCGATCTGAGCAAATGTTTTCATTGGTATTTAGACTGGTCATTAAATAGATGTAAGGTTATCTCATCATTCGTCCAGACTCAAATCTGTACAGTTCATTTGTTGAGTTGTATCAAGTTTATTCTGGTTGGTGGTTAGTCGGGTCCTGACTCTCAGATGAAGGGTGAGTTTCAGGTGAGGGAGTCTGTTTGACGGTTGACAGGGTTTCATATCCAGCAGCGCTTATAACGATTAAACCACCTGCTACAGTTTTCCAGTCAGGTAGTTCTGCCAGAAAGACTGCGGCAAATAGAGTTCCATACACAACTTGCATGCAACCGATGAGTCCTACTGTTTTGGCTTTCAGGTGTAATAAGCTGTTGGCAAATAAGGTGTGTGGCAGTGCGGTAAAAAAAACACCGAGTAATATAAGCATTAGCCATTGTTGCTGACTGACTTCGGTAATAATGTCAGCTGAAAAAGGAAGTAATAATAAAATAACAAACAGTCCCTGATACAGTAAAGCATGTCTGGCTGGATAGGCTTTAAAGTGACGCCGATGAATGATATTTCGCAAGGAAAACAAAAATGCTGATAGCACACCCCATAAAATTCCCTGTGTTGTATTGTTGTCGATTGATAACTCTGGTACTAATAAATAAATGCCAAATAACACTGCAATAGCACTGATAATATCTTTGATATGTGGTTGTTCTCCATGAAACAGAGGTTCCAGAAAAACAGTAATAACGGGGTAGGAATAGAGTGAAATAATGCCTATGGCTACGGATGATACCTGCATTGAATGAAAATAAGTCACCCAGTGAGTAGCAAGAAAAAATCCAAGTAACAGGGCGATGAAATAATCATTTGTTCGTTTAAGGAGCAGGGATTCCTTTAAAAATTTAATAAAAATGGCGATTGCCAAAACTGCAAAGATACTGCGTAAGAATGTTATTTCAATAGCACTTAAACTAATCAGTTTTGAAAACAGGGCTGTCAGACCAAAAATTAAAACGGAGGTATGAACCGACAGTAGACCTTCTCGATGGCTATTCATGAATATAATGGAATCTGTTATTTAGAGGAGATATGAGTTCATGAATTGATCAGATTTGCCTTAGTTTCAGTCCTGACTAATTAGCATGTATCAGGAGACTGAGTCATTATAAATCAATAAATATGCAAAAGCTTGTATCCACGGTAATATCACTGAATGATAAAAATTTTACTGCTAATAGCAATATTGCTATCAATTTCAGGCTGTGCGACATACCAGCCCAGTGATACTAATAATATTTGTAATATATTTATGGGAGAAACAGATTGGTATGAAGATGCGGTAGATGCACAAAAAAAATGGAAAACACCTATACCGGGGATGATGGCATTCATGCATCAGGAATCCCGATTTTTCGCCAATGCTCAACCGGATAGAGACTGGTTTTTATGGATCATTCCTTTACCCAGAAAATCATCTGCCTATGGTTATGCTCAAGCTCAGGATCCGGCCTGGGATGAATATACTGCTGATGGACATGCCTTTGATGTAAGAGATGATTTTGGCGACGCCATTAATTTTATTGGATGGTATATGAATGGTTCTTCACGTACTTTAGGTATAAAAAAATCCGATATCTATTCTCAATATTTAGCTTACCACGAAGGACGAGGTGGGTTTAAGCGTAAAACATATAATAAAAAACCCTGGCTTAAAAAAGTAGCTGGAAAGGTAAAAAGGCAATCTCAGCGATATCAGCGACAACTTAAAACTTGTAAAGCCAAGTTGGATGATGCTATTGATGGCTGGTTTTAATTAATTAAATTTTCTAAAAGTTGCTGTATCTCTCCAGCCGCTTTTCCATTGGGTTCAAACTCTGAAACCCCCTTGCCATGACTCAATGCTTCAGCCAGGGCTTCAAGTCTGGAAATTTTTACAGTAGAAACTGGTAAATTATTTTCCCACAACATGTGATCAATACTTTCAACTTCTTCGCCTGTGCAAGTGTTAAGCAGTAGTGAATAATTTTGCTTAATTGAATCGATATATTTTGACAGGGATTGAAGCTCTGGAAATCTGGGTGAAATGGGTATTAATGCTTGATCTACTTCGACAAGCGCATCAAGAACGTCATCACTAAAATAAGGAGGGAAATCCAGTATCAGTAAATCAAACCCCTCATTTTCTGCCTGTTTACATAAAGCCTGAACGTCAGATAATTGCGCAGTGATTGTCAACGGTTTTTCCTGATCTCTGACACTAGCCCATTCTGAAGTTGTACTGGAAATACTGTCGAGGTCTACCAGTAGTGTTTCAAGGCCCTGCTGTTCTGCGGCAACGGATAGATGTATCGACAGGGTCGATTTACCGGTGCCACCTTTGTGAGAGATAAATGCTAAGATTTTCATATTCTTTTTAAGACAGTTAATTAGAGTTTTAGCTATATTTTTAAGAGCTGAATTAATATATAGCGGTAATTTCGTAGTGATTTATTTTACCGGCAAGTTCGATTTCTATTTCATCATCAACATAACAGCCGGTTAACTTTTTACCTAATGGTGCAGAAAGAGTAATAATAGTAATTTTCATATCACAAAAATTTATTTTGAGCCCGCCTGAAACCGGCGCTAAAAATAAAATTTGTTGTGATCCGGTATCATCCATTAAAAAAATTAAAGCGCCTAATGAGATGGGAGATTGTCGAGTAAAATGACTGACTTTCAATTCTGAAAAAGCTGTTAAGTTGGCTTCACATTCAGCAACCCTTTTAGCCTGGCCCTGAGCCAGATAAGATGCTTCCAGCCCCAGAGTGTCATACTTGTTATCAGCTATATTTTCTTCATGTGTAGCTGTTTTATAAGCTTGCATGGCCGCTTCTATGGCATGCTGGTGAAGAGTGCTCAATTCGGCCAGTATTTTTTTATGTAATAACTCTTTATCCATGATTTGTATAATGAAATGACATTAATTATAGGGGGGAACAGTAACTATACACTACAGTTAGTTGTTCAGCCTGTCGGGTGACAGGCTAATCATCTGAAATGAAATATCCAGTGATTCGCGTGGTAAGGTGGTGGATACAAGATGGCCATTACACAGCAAATTCCGGCAGCACTGTTTCACTTGTCTCTCTATCCTGAAAAGCTCGCCATTACTCGAACATTGAATATATATTGTTTGAATCATAGCGAGTTATAATAACAACCCCGGTTTGTAAACTTGCAAATTTCTCTATCGAACCACTCTGTACCCTTTTTAACTGAATTCTGTTTGGTCGCCCACTAAAGTAAAGATACAGATCAAATGCTCGGTCACCAAATTCTTCACGAATACCACTTGTTAAATCACCGGAAATATTTGATTTTTTTATATACTCAGGGCTATCTATCCAACCCTCGCTTCTGGCTTGCTGACGTAATTCGAGCATACTGAAGCTATTTTGCTTTACACGATCCATTACCTGGTTGATGATATGTTGAGATACGCCTGACTTGAGCAATTGTTTGTTTTAATCTGATTGTGATCCAGTTGGCTTGCAGCAAGCCCGTGACTAAGGCAAGTATTCATCAAAATGATGATTCATTGAATCTTCTAACACCTGGCTATAGATTTTCTGTTAAACGTTTATCAATTAAGGTGGCAACGTATGTAAATGTGAGTATGCCTATGATATCTGCTGATAAATCTACTAAATCAAAGCTCCTGCCTGGAATAAATGCCTGACTCATTTCCTCACCAAGTACAAATATTACAACTATTGCTGCGCCAAAATATATACGTAAAGAACCCGTTGAAAATGACCGGAATCGTGTAGCCACAATAACAAATAGTGTCAGTATTTCGAATAAACATAAATGTCCCAATTTATCGCCATAAGGGAATGATCTTACGAAATCAAAAAATATACTGTTACTGCCCGAGTTGGCTAAATAGATAACCCATAGGATAAAACTAAAAAAGCAAATGGCAGCAACTGCAGCTAGTTTATACATGATTCTCTACGTAACTCCGTTAAATTTCAGGCTTTAGTCTGATAAGATCCAGTTGATTCTAATCGGTTCTATTGTCATTTTCTGTGGCAATAAAACTTGTGGGTATGGCTATCTGATCCCCAACTTTAAACCAGTCTACTTTACGTGTAATAATCATCACTACTGTTAAAACACTGAATATGAGTATGCTTCCCATCAGCAGGGCATTATCTTCAGACTTAAGAATCATGTACAACATTCCATATAGAGTAAATAGCATCAACGATACAAGCATTGCACGTTTGTAACTTTTCAACACACTTGAAAGGTAATAACCGATTATTATGACACTGCTCAAAGTGGCAATAATATAGGCATACAAAAAAGAGATGTGCTCTGTAAGAGAAATAAGAACCAGGTAATAAATAGTTAAAGCTGAGCCTACTAAAAAATAATGCATAGGGTGCAATTGTAATGATTTCATCACCTCGAAAAGAAAAAATATTGCAAAGGTCAGGCTAATTAATAGAGCAGCATATTTCACTGATCGTTCTGTCTGGTGGTAAATATCAACTGGCTGATGCAGTGTTACGCCAAATTTGTTTTTCATCAATCCACTGCACTTAGAAATTTTGCATCCGTCAATCAATGCTTCTACTCCGCTAGATAATGAAGATATTTTCCACACAGCATTAAAGCCAGAGTTAGATATGTTGTGCTCTGAGGGTAAATAGGAACCAATAAAGCTTGGATGCGGCCATGAAGAGCTTAGGTTAACCTGGGTATTCTTTGCTGTGGGTAAAAACTGCAAACTTTCCATTCCACGTAGTGAAATCTGGAAACTGAAATTATAAAAATCGACTTCTGTTTCCTGAAGTTGATTCACCAGTGCATGAATACCATCACCTTTTAAATCCATAGCGGAACCCGCAATAAAGCTTAATTCATCATTATTCCAGATCAATACCGGTTGGTTTTCAATACCTCGCATATCACTAATGACCATAGATATTCGAACCTTCTGCCAATCAATTTTAATATTATCCTTTTTTTTCAGTGACACAATTTTCTTATTACTGAACAACCCTCCAATAGAAAAATCTGTGTTATAGACGGGAATTGAATAAATACCCCGACTTCGTACTTCCGTCTGCATAGCACCCTTAATTTTAAGATCATCAGGAAGAATCAATAACTCTCTAGAAAACTTTTGCTCATATTCATGGTATGCTTTTTGATTAACATCCCATTTTTTATTGATGATGGTTTCCATGTATGGAACCACAAGTATGGGTCCAAAAATCTCCTGACTTCCTGTCCAACTGGCAGCAATATCCTGCTTCACCTGATCACGGTAATCACCCCGTTCAGAGATAATGGAAGAAATTTTTCCGAGAGGAAATAACAGAAAAATGATAAGCAAACCTATAACAGAGGTTTTTATCAGTAATGTTTTGTTCATGGCACTCACTCCTTCTAATTTGAAGTAATGAGTCTAATTCTCCAATATGTTTTTTATATGTGGATTGTATGTGATATTTGTGTGAATTAGTCTTTCTGGGTGTTAGGCAGTTGGATTGTCACAATAACACCTTCATTTGAGTGATTTGAAATATTAATGGTTCCATGGTGGAGCTGGATAACTTCCTGTACAAAACTCAATCCCAAACCACTGCTTTTCGGTGAACCATCTGGTCGTTGAAGAGAATAGAATCGTTCAAAAATCCTTTCCAGAGCATAGTCAGGAATGCCGGGGCCATGATCGCGTATTGAAAGCTCACAGTTGGTCTCATTTAATTTTGCATTAAATACAATTACACCTTCAGAGGGGCTGAATTGTATAGCATTATCCAACAGGTTATTTATTGCCTGCTGTAATAAAAAATGCTCTCCTTCTATGACTAAGTTGCTATCAATTTCATTAATTATGGTTAAGTTGTTAAATGTAATTAATGGAATTTTTTAATTGATCAAACTATCAACAAGATCATACAGGCAAACTGACTCTATTTGCAGCAAAGACTGTTGCTTCTCCAGTGCTGCAAGGTTAAGAAGATATTCAATCACCTGTTCCAAACGCTCACTCTGATTCTGGATATTATTAAGAAACTGTTTTTGATGCTCAATTGGCATTGGCTCACCGAGTAACTCAGCCGCTCCTTTTATGGCCGCTAACGGGCTTTTCAATTCGTGCGTTAGGGTATGTAAGTACTTTTCAACATAATGTTTACCTTCTAATTCGACTCTCATATTTTCAATTGAGTCAGCCAACTGAGCTAATTCGCGTTCCCTCAATATTGGTTTTTCTACACGCTCACCAGCACTGACCTGTTGAGCATATCGTGTCAAATGACGAATAGAGTAAGTCAGCCAGTATATTAACAGAAGCCCGACAGCCATGGATACCAATAGGATCCATATTCCCTTACTCTGGATATTGCTAAGAGTTGCATCAATAAAGGGCTGGATGGTGATGCTGGGTTTACTGACAGTCAGTACACCGATAATTTTATCATTGTTATAAATTGGTGCAGCAATATACATAATACTGCTCAATTCATCATTTGGATTTTCCCGGGTAGTTCTTGCACCATACTTGCCCTGTAAAGTCAGGTAAACATCATTCCAGCGTGAATAATCCTGGCCTAAATCTTTTCCTCTTGAATCATAAATAACCTTGCCCAGAGCATCGGTAATATAGACATTGATAGAGGGATTCTGTTTTTTTAATGTCCAGATCACTGCACTGAATTTGCGTTGTGAAAATGACTCCATGTGCTTGGCGAAATTTCCATGCTGGATTTCTCCTTTAGAAAGCTCATCTCTCACAATTTCAGATAATAAGTTGGCAGTATCCACCAGGGCTTCTTCAAGTGATTGTCTCATCACCGGAACCAGCTCGTTAGTAAAGCTTTGCATTCCAGACCAGAAGGTAACTCCAACCAAAATGAAATATGCTAGAACAAATCGTAAAGACAGGTTCATGATGAAATACTATAACCCAGTCCACGATGAGTCTTGATTGGACTATCTTCAGTGTTAATTTCACGAAGCTTAGTTCGGAGAGACTTTATATGCGTATCTACAACCCTTTCCAGACTTGTTCCTGTCATTTCCCACACCTGCTCCATAATTTGCGGCCTTGAAAATACTCTTTTAGGTTGTTTAAGAAGAAGTTGAAGAATTAAATATTCATAACGAGTCAGATTTAAAGGTTTTTTGAAGTATGAAATTTCTGCTAGTTGGGTATTGATTTCAAAACTACTCTTTGTAGTGTCGAGAGATTTTGATCCAGGACTCATTCGTTTAAGAATAACTTTAACTCTAACTGCCAGCTCTCTTGGGCTGAAAGGTTTGTTGATATAATCATCAGCACCTATTTCCAAACCTACGATTCGGTCAATTTCATCATTGCGGGCAGTAAGAAAAATTAAGGGCACATCGGAAAATTTTCGTATGGCCTTACAAATCTCAAAACCATTACTATCAGGAAGACCTACATCTAGAATAACTAATGCAATATCAGGATCTGCCTGTAAAATATCGACTCCTTCCAGGCCAAGTGTGACCCAGATAACCTGAAACCCTTCAGATTCAAGCGCATAAATAACAGTATCTGCAATTGCAGATTCATCCTCAATGAGCAGTAGTGATCGCATAACTCCGATATTCAACCTTTAGTTTTATTACAAATAATATATTAATCTATTCCTTAGGAATAATTTCATTTAAACTTTAACCTAATTTTTCCCGAGTATTATCACTTACAGCAAATGACTGTCTGGAATCCTGAGTTTTGGCTTTCCGGCTTCCTTGTTATTTTTTGACGATTTCTGGAAAGTTGAAATGAGTTTTGACAATTTTTTAAATATCCTCTGCATTATAAAGATAAATAGAGCAAGTTTGATTTTACCCAAACAGCATTAAGTGGCCGGGGTGTAAGTTTACTCTGACTGATTGAGGACTGTATGGTATGGATAACTGTAATCCTGCAAAATAAAGCAGGTGATGACTTAACCTTGTTAGCCAATGCATCATTTACATTTAATACCGCTGTTGTCGATGGGGAAAATTATGCGGTGACGATTAGCAGTCAACCTATCGCTCAAAGTTGTAGTATTACCCATGGTAGCGGGAGCATTTCAGGTTCGAATGTAAAGAATGTTCTGGTCGACTACATTGATCTGGTTTCCAGGTCAGCAGGTATATTTATTGAGTCGATGTCTCTGTATGCATCCAGTAAGACGGCACTGGGTGATGTCGATGGAGATCTGGATCTGGTGACAGGTACTTATGGAGGTAGCCAACCAAATGCTATCTACCTTAACCAGTCACCCTGATAAAGAGCTGATAGAATTTCAATAAAGTCAGCTGTTTTATAGTATGGTTTCAGTACTTGGCAATTTACATTGTTGATAATGAGTTGAAAGCATTCTTATGCTCGAAATGTTTACGCCTGACCATGGCAACAGTTCGACGTGGTGGTTTCTATTGCGTTTCTATCAAAGCTAATTAAATCTAAAACGAGAAAGTTATTGAATAAGTTAATAGTTATCTGTTCAGTGTTACTACTTATGAGTGGCAGTTCCACCGCCACTGCCCAGGAAAAACCAGATAATATTTTATATGATGAATGGCTCATCAATAAAACAATCTGGCCCAAACCAGTTTTAAACAGTGGTGATTTTGAGTGGCATGAGCATCGACAGGATTTATCCGGTTGGCCAACCCTAAGCTATAGTGACAAAAGAAATAGTTCCGCAGCAGAAAAGGTATCATTAAACGGTGCTTTAAATGGAAGTGCAGAGCGCGGCAAGAAACTCGCTAATAATATTGTAAAAGGCAACTGTGTGGCCTGTCATCAATTGCCCGGAGCATCTCAGTATGAGTTATAGTTGAATTTGGTGTTTAAGGAATTGAAAAGAAGCGGCGTATCTGGTTAATTTGATGTTACCAAGCATTAAACCAACCAATAGAGGATACGCCACCATGAGTAAGAATAACGTTGTTGATATAAATAATCGAGA
>JABHSO010000127.1 GCA_018669845.1 Gammaproteobacteria bacterium
CTATAAACGGTTGTCGGTGTATCTTTCAACCAACTGTAAGACTCCAACTTTTTAAGCTCAGTCAGCTCCCGGCTAAAATCGATGCCAGTGACTGATTCAGAATATTCTTTATAAATATTTGATCGCCAGGCCTGGCAGCTATTCCAGACAAAACGCTTTGACCCAAAAAACCGGTTCAATAATTGAATCTGTGTTTTGTTTGGGTAAATTCGATATTTATAGGATCGACGCTTCATGAGCATCATTATAATGCATAGAGAACATATTGAGAACCATTAAAACGAAGTTATTTGATTCGTGAAAACTATTTGGCCTGCGTTCCTCTGGCTACTCCAACCGTCTCAGCGGGGTCGTTGACTCCTTGCCTCCTTCAATGATTTATTGCTTTACGAAGAATACATTTGAAACAACGCTGGATGAATGGATAAAAGTAGGTTTCCACAACCACCCAGAACAAAAAGAACAGATAGAAATAACAGCTGTATCAATGAAACAATTTATGTAATCAGATAAAATACAGAAGTACAAAATGGCCATACAGACAAATACCTGATGAATATAATTGGACCTCAATTACGAGCCTATCGAAACAAACATAAACTCACATTGGACCAGTTTTCCAATAAACTTAATTTGTGTGGAATCGATATAAGTAAAGCTGTTTTGTCTAAAATTGAAAATTGCGAAAGGAAAATCACTGATATTCAAGTGCTACAATTTGCTATGTGCCTAAGTCTCTCATTGGACGAACTCTATGGACAGGAACATACCCAGAATTTAATACACTTGCATATGAAAAAAGCCGTAATATAAGGCCAAGCCGGTACACAAAGGTGTTGCAATATTCTATATGGTAGCTGTTTTTAATATGGCTCTATTTGCAGGTCAAGACATTTGCGCTAAAATTTGCTTTGTAATCTATATTGATGAAATTAGAAAAATATGATCCCAACAGATAAAAAATGGAAAATGAAGCCTGATTTTGGAAAAGCACTTATGCTTGCCCGGCGAGAAATTGCTGTATTTGTCTGTGATGCTGTAAATCTTGAAGGTATTGCTATGACATTACCTGAAGTACAAACATTGTTAGATGGGATAACAGTTGGTGGACATAAAGTAAATGATCAACAAATCACCATCAATCAAGGTAAAGCATGGAATTATCTTTTTTCATCAATTAAAAAGGATAGTTTTATTCTAAATGCTGAGTATGCTTGTGAACTACATTCTATTGCAGCTAAGGAAGAAGCATTAGAATGGGGTGTTTTTCGCTCAGGAGGAGTTAACATTGGAGGAACCGCATATACTCCACCCTCTTACGAGCGTCTTCCAGAATTGTTTGAAAAAATGTCAAATAAGACTCAATCATTTAATGACATTTATGATAAAGCTATTTATGTTTTTTTAGAGATGTCAAAAAATCAGTTTTTTTATGATGTTAATAAAAGAATGGGGCGTTTTATTATGAATGGAATTTTGTTAAATGAAGGGTATCCTGCTATTAATTTACCCGCAAAGAGACAGCTTGAATTTAACCAATTGATGCTTGATTTTTATAATTCTGGCGATATGAAACCAATGAATGTTTTTATGCGCTCTTGTCTTGACCATAATGTAATTAAAATAATGCTTGAAGATCGTACCCATTCATTAAAAATGTAGTCAGCAATTTAAGGCACAGGGAAGCTAAAGAAAAAATAATTACACTCTTACATAGGTTAGCCTAAATACCTCCTATTCCTGGCTATATTTTTGTTTTAAAGTCGTAAAAGATTTCTTCAGCAAAATCATATCTAAAATCCATTCTAAACCACATTATTTACAGGGTTGCAGGTTTTATTTATCAACACCTTTACTTACCGGCCTGATATAAAACAAAGAAAAAAATCAACTGTTAAACAGTAAGTATTGAAAATATACTTGTGGAAATTTGTGCTGATCCAAACTTAAAAATGTATCTAAAACCAATCTGGTAAATTTCAGACTCATAATTAACATCATTTAACTTGGTTACATAGGATGAACCACCATCTATAGATGAACCGACAAATTTTGCATCAATATGCATTGACCTGTGCTTTGACACCTTATTTATACCTGTGAATTTGATACCCAGTGAGCTGGACTCCATATCCTTAGATTTCAGCTCAGGCAAGACATTAACAAAAGAGTTATGACAGGAACCAGATGCAATATTCCAACTATGGCCAGAATTCGCCGAAAATAAAACCGAGGTGAAAATTAAATTATCTACAAATAATCCTGTGAACATTATCCTGCCAAATAAATTTATAATGATCATATCTTTCCACAGCTATATCTAAAGACGCTTAGTAGAAATCACCGAAAAGGTGGTAAATATTAAACGCCAAATTCGAGGTTTTTAAAAACCGCAATATAAACAGAAAACTGAAAATAAACACCTTTTCGGTGGTTGTAGAAAAATAAGGAAACCGTGCTGATAAGTTAAAATCCAGAGTTACTTAAATAAGCGAACAATAAAAATGCTTAAACTAATTTTAGTAACTTTCTTATACGCAATTACTATGCAACCAATGATCGTCATAGCAACTGCTGATCAGGACAGGTGGTTAAATCGAAATGAAGAGGGATGGTTTTTTTATAACGAACAAGAAGATCCCGAACCTGAAATAAAGATAGAAAAAGAAGTCCCCCCTACCCCGACACCACCTCCGGTAGCAAAACCTGAAATGCCTCAGGAAGAAGGACCGGAACCCTTCACATCAGCCTGGATACGAGGAAATATTCAGTTCTATCTGGATGCAGCAATAGACAATCCCACCGCAGAAAATGTATCAGCATATTTATATATACAAAATTACGCCATGAATAAATCCATGCAATTTATGGATGCTAACAAGAAAGCAACACTTGGACACCCAATGTTCGATTCAATATCACAAAGACCCACAGCTACTTATGCAAATCGCCAACTGGATGAGGAGGCTACACAAAAAAGGGCTGAAACACTGGATAATATCAGTCATAACTCAGGCATATTTTTCTTTTCAGATAATAGCAACGCTTCAAAGATACAAGCCGATATTATCAGCATGCTTGTCAGAAACTTTGACTTTGATATTTTAAAAATCACCACGGCCCAACCGACTCAAGAACTGGCCGATCAGGGCTTTAAAGAAGATAAAGGCCGGTCAAAGGCGCTCGGCATATCAACCTACCCCGCTATTGCATTAATAAGTGCAGATGGTAATTACGATGTTATCAGCCAGGCACCGGTAAGTTATTCCGACCTGAGGGATCGACTACTCATTGGAGCAAATCGATTAGGAGTCATCAATGAGGCAGAATTAAACCAAACAAGACCAATACGCAATCTTGGTTCGATCAATGTTGATATTACGCAACTAAAAAATAGCTCAAGCGATACAAGCTCCGTCCCTGTTCCCCAGAAAGACATCGTTAACCTGTTCAACCAAAGGTAATCCACATGAAATCATTAATTAATACAACTTTAATTATATACACATTATTACTGCTGATTGTTCAACAAACTTTTGCTGCCGGTATGCAAACACAGCTCGATAATATTTATCAGGATATGGAGAATTACACTGCCCCAGGTTCATATGAAACCATGCGCAGATCAGGCTACACACTGGGTCGCTATACCTATAAAACAAAAATTGTTAATGAAAACTTGATCTCTATGGTAGCTCCTAGTGCTAAGGGTGGATGTGGAGGCATTGATGCTTTTGGGGGATCATTCAGTTTTGTTAATGCCGATCAACTGGTCCAATTACTCAGACAAGTAGCATCAAATGCACAAGGCTACGCATTCCAGCTCGCCATGGACAATATGTGCCCGGACTGCATGAAATGGATGAACGAACTTCAATCTAAGGTTCAGGCCTTAAATAGCAATCTCTCCAATTCCTGTCAGCTTGCCCAAGGGCTTGTAAATGATGCATCAAGCATTATGCCCTGGAAAATAAAGGAAAAAACAGATGCTTCACTTAAAGCATCCTTAACGGGTGTAGGCGATGATTTCGGTGATTTACAGGGTTTCATCTCAGAGTCTTTAACCCCCTCTCGACGCGCAAAAGATGCTGATGCTGATGTATTCGCTCAAAAAAACACCGGCAATGTCGTTTATAAAGCACTTCGATACCAGAATGTCCAAAATTGGTATACCGGTGGTGACGCGGAACTTATAGAAAGCATCATGTCAATGACCGGTAGCGTTGTTGTCGGGGACCTGGTAACAAATCCTGATGATAATGGCGAGACTACAGAAGTAATTGAATTACCCGGATTACAACTCACTATACAAGACCTAATTGAGGGTAAACAAAATGCAGAAATTTATGATTGTTCACAAACAGATTATGTAAATCTTTGCCGAATAAACCCTGCAGACAAGAAAACAATAAATATTACTGGACTCAAAGAACGCATACTAGATGCTTTCGTTGGGGCAACAGGGTTAATCACTCATATACGAAATGGAGATATTAACGCCAATTTTACCGATGAACAAAAAGCAATTTTAGCCGCCATGCCTCACTCTATTGGTACAAAAATATTTCAGATAGCACCCAAATCAACACCTGCAGCAGAAACATTAATCCGGGACGTAATTAACCCCGTGACCCTGGAATATGTATGGAGGCTGATTAGAGAATCCGTCAGAGCTACGGAGGATGCATTAGCTCAACAGAAAAATGAAACATATAAAGGAAAGGCAATGGATATGATCAAAGCCTCTTACGATGATCTTGAAAAAGAGTTTATATCTCTTAATAGTACCTACGGCAGCGTCTCTGAGGTCGAGGAAAAATACAACAATATTATTAAGAATATTGATAAACCAAACTATTTTATCAGTAGCGCAAACAATAACAGGGCTAAATAGATATGGACTTTACAATTTACTCCATAGGGGACTCTTTATTTCTTGAGCAAGTCATGATTGCACTAGCGATGATTGCTGGTATCGATGATTTTACAGCAATGGTGCAGGTTGGACTTCTAGTTGGCGTTTTTTCAGTTGTAATAAGCGGTATATCCACTGGAGGTCAGAAAATTGAATTTCAACATGTCCTACTGGGCTTCATAATATACGCGACTATGTTTGTGCCAACAGCACGAGTACTAATCGAAGACACCTATACCGGCCAGGTACGAATTGTAGACGATGTGCCAATAGGACCCGCTGCAGCTGGTGGAATAATATCCCTTGTCGGTTACAAGTTAACCGAACTTTTTGAGCAGGCGTATGCACCTATAGTTCCAGCAATGACCGAAAATGAATTCTCTGAATCCTTACGGATACTAACTGATATTCGTAACAAGTCGATGCAAAGCGCTATTTGGAATGGTATCAATGAAGATTCAGGGTCGGGACAAGTAGATCTGCAAAAGAGCTGGACTGAATACATAAAAGATTGCACATTGACTAAAATTGACCTTGGCTTAATAACGGCGCATCAACTCTATACTTCATCCTTTGAAGTAGGCCTGGAGTTTGATTCAAACCTTTATGGAACTCAATTATTCATCAATCCCGGCAGTAGCATTGGTGTAAATTACACTTGCGCAGATGCCTGGGACGCTTTACAAGCCACAACTACTTTCGATGCTGAAACAACCAGAGCCTTTAATTCTATACTGGGTTTAGATGCTAATAATTTAGGTGCCGGTGATTCTTCTATCACAAAGACCAATGATGCAATAGCGGCATTGATCCCAGTTGGAATGGCAGCAACACGATACATAAAACTTGCAGTTCTGGAGCCTATTTTAGGAATGGCCGCTGAAAGGAAATACAAGGACACCCAGGATCTATCGGGAGCAATGATGGTTAACCAGGCTCTACAGCAAAGAAATACTCAATGGGCGACAGAACAAACCTTGTTTATGTCAATTGTCAGGCCCATGCTGGCATTTTTTGAAGCTTTCATTTATGCAATCAGTCCTATTATGGCTTTTGTCATTGTGCTTGGAGCCAAAGGCATACAATTGGCTGGAAAGTATTTTGCGCTCTTAATCTGGATCCAGCTCTGGATGCCGTTACTGTCAATCGTGAATCTTTATGTCTATTCGGCTGCAAGTCGCGCAGTCGCCACATACGGCACAATGGGGACTCACAACTGGGATTCATTCTATTCACTAAACGCAGCAACCGATACAATGCAACACTGGATCGCAACCGGTGGATTACTTGCCGCTTCAACTCCAGCTATTGCTCTAATGCTAATTTATGGGTCAGCCGTAACAGCCACGCATTTGGCTGGCAGATTAAAAAGTTCTGATGTTGTCGATGAAGGATATGTTTCACCAGACATTAAGAATAATCCAGGAATGGCAAACATAGCATCCATGCATAGTGGGAACTACTTGAATGGTATGATGATGACAGGATCTGAGTCTATGATTGGAACCGCGCAAATAAGTACAGCATTAAGTAAGGGGGTTAGTTCAACAGAAGCAAATCTCAGGCAAAGTGCAGATCAATATACCGACACATTAGGACATTCAATTACAAGTGGACAAACTGAGCAACAAAGGTTTGATCGCGCTGAAGATATTGGACGCTCAGTAAGTGCTGGAAATTCACAAATCGCACAAAACGCATCCGCATTCTCCAAAGGCCTGGCTGAATCTGGTGCTATATCGCATGACCATAAAGATGCCGTAACCGGTGCTGCTGTCGCCTCTATCGATGCAAATGGTTCTTTTAATGCTGCAAAATTCAGCCAAATAATGGGGGCAGCTGGAATCGGATTAAAAGCTGGGGCTGGACTAGCAGGGAACATGCAGAGTACTTCATCAGATGGGTCTACACAAACATCATCAGAGTCACTACAAGCCGGTATGGATTATAAGTACTCCGATAATCAGATTGCGAAATTTGGATCAGAGTTAAGCTCCTCACTAAAAGACGGGAATACCTTATCTAAAACTGATACCTGGGGAACACAAGATTCACAGAATTTAACCAAAAGTAGTTCAGAATTAGAGTCTGCTTCTGATACCTACCAGAAAATGTCCGCTTTAAATACTTCTTTTCAGGGGAGCACTAATTTCAATCTTAGAGAGGTCGGCTCATTAGCTGCAGGCAGGAATCTAGATGGATACAATGGAAATACGGCAGCACAGGACACGCTATACTCAGGCATAACATCACAACCACAGCAGGTTCAAGAGGCTGCCCAAAATTTATATAGCCACTACAGGCAGCTCGGTATGGA
>JABHSO010000199.1 GCA_018669845.1 Gammaproteobacteria bacterium
CACAAATAAACCTGCTGCCATTGAAACCAGGAAGTAACCATGTGCCACTCTTCCTTCGAAAAAGGGATTACGTTTAGCAGCAGCTTCATCCATGTGGGCGTAAAATTTATCACCGGATAACTCGGCAAAAGCTTCGATATCTTCTAGTGTGATGGTACGTTTTTCAGTCACTACCGAGTTACCAATGTCGAGTTCCTTAAAATGTTTCTTGAAAGGGTGAACGCTGTCTATTTTGCGTTGGCTACCTTGCATCCAGCTTCCGGTTATTGCTGTTAGCATGTCGGGTGAGCCCTGTATAGCAGTGTGTTGCATGTAATGTTTTACACCTCTAACCCCACCCATTTCTTCACTGCCTCCAGCACGCCCGGGACCACCATGAATTAAATGCGGCAGGGGAGAACCATGTCCGGTTGATTCTTTTGCGCAACTGGAATTTAGAATCAATAAACGTCCATGATAAGCCGCTGCTCCGATACTCAGTCGAGTTGCGATGTCTGAATTGCCGGTTATGATTGATCCAACCAGTGAGCCTTTACCCAAAGCTGCAAGTTGAATTGCATGTTCTTCATCACCATAAGGTATCAAAGTGCTGATGGGGCCAAAGGCTTCAATATCATGTGCAGAAGTGGTTGCTGGATTTTCGGCACACATTAAGACTGGTGACATAAAAGCACCTTTGTCTGCATTGGCATCCAGTAGTTCCAGTTCTGTAGATTTTCCGAATAGTATTTCATTATCCTGAGTTAGTTTACTCAGTTGTTGTTTTACATCTTCGCGTTGATCGATACTGGCAAGTGGTCCCATTCTGACGTTTTCATTTGAAGGGTTACCCAGTGTGGTTTTTGATAACCGCGCAATCATTGCTTCTGCAACAGCATCGAGTTTATCTGAGGGAATAATGGCTCGCCGAATAGCAGTACATTTCTGTCCTGATTTTACCGTCATTTCCCGTGAAAGTTCTTTGATATACAAATCAAATTCATCTGAACCCGGTTCAACATCTTTACCCATAATTGAACAATTCAGAGAATCTGCTTCCATGAAAAAACGTACGGAGTTATTAATGATAGCCGGTATTTGTTTTAGTTTGAGGCCGGTTGTTGCTGAGCCGGTAAAACTCACCGCATCCTGAAAATCCAGGTGATGTAACAGGTCACCGGTGGAACCGGATATCAGCTGAACCGAACCTTCGGGTAAAATTTTAGATTCGATAATATGTTTCACCATCAGCTCGGTCAGGTATGCAGTCTGACTTGCCGGTTTAACAATAGCCGGCACACCTGCCAGTAGAGTTGGGGCCATTTTTTCCAGCATTCCCCAGCAGGGGAAATTAAAAGCATTGATGTGAACAGCCACACCGTGGATCGGGGTATAAATATGTTGAGCGGTAAAGCTTCCATTTCGAGAAATAACTTCCTGATTACCATCCAGGTACACATGTCCATTAGGCATTTCTCGACGGCCTTTGCCGGAGAACACAAACAAGGTGCTGATGCCTCCTTCAATATCGATCCAGGAATCTGTTCGGGTGGCACCGGTAGCGGCAGAAAGCTGGTAGAAAATTTCTTTTCTATCCATCAAGTATTTACCCAGTTCTTTCAGCATCAAGGCACGTTGATGGAAAGTATAGTGACGTAAAGCAGGGCCACCTATATTCCTGCCGTAATTCAGCATGTCCTGGAAGTCGAGACCTTTGCTACTAATCTCGGCGACTAAATCACCATTAATAGCATTATTCAGGACGATGCCTGATGCTGAAGATTGATACCACTCACCGTTGGCGTAACTTTGTAATTTCATGGGGCTTTATCTTACTTAATTAACTTCAGTTTAATTTCTGTAACTACTCAGGTAGTTAAAAAGTCTTTCAGTCATCGGATATTGAAATTTGCTGAGTAGTTACAAATTTCTATTATCAATCACACGTTGAGCTTTACCCTGAGATCGAACAACACTGTTTTCATCGAGTACATTCACCTGACTACTGACGCCAATCAGTGATTTGATATGGTGCTGTAATTCCTTAGCCAGTTTTTGTCGATCTAATCCAGATGTGTCATTGCTTCTTACTTCAACGTTGACAGCGATGCAATCCAGGTTGTTATCACGGGTGATTTCAATTTGATAATGCGGAGATAGTTCGGTAATTTTAAGAATCTGCTCTTCTATCTGTGATGGGAAAACATTCACGCCGCGAATAATCATCATGTCATCACTGCGTCCAGTAATTTTATCCATACGGCGCATGGTTCTGGCGGTACCGGGTAAAAGACGGGTCAGATCACGGGTACGATAACGAATGATTGGCATGGCTTCTTTTATTAAAGAAGTAAATACCAGTTCACCCTGTTCTCCATCGGCTAATACATTGTGATTATCCGGATGAATAATTTCTGGATAAAAATAGTCTTCCCAGATGGTCGGACCATCTTTAGTTTCGAGGCATTCCTGTGCGACACCCGGTCCGATAACTTCTGACAGGCCATAAATATCGACGGCGTGTATGCCTAAGCGTTGTTCGATTTCCTGACGCATGGCATTGGTCCAGGGTTCAGCACCAAAAATTCCAGTTCTGAGTGAACAGCTTTTAGGATCAATGCCCTGACGTTCGAATTCATCTGCCAGATTAAGACAATAAGAAGGGGTTACCATGATGATATCCGGCTCAAAATCCTGAATCAGTTGAACCTGCTTTTCAGTTTGTCCACCTGACATAGGGATAACAGTACAGCCCAGTTTTTCGGCACCGTAATGCGCACCTAAACCACCGGTGAATAACCCGTAACCGTAGGAAACATGAACCTTATCACCAGCACTGCCTCCAGCAGCCCGAATAGACCTGGCCATGATGTTAGCCCAGCGATCAATATCGCCCTGAGTGTAACCGACCACTGTGGGTTTCCCTGTCGTGCCACTGGATGCATGAATTCGTACAACTTCTTTCATCGGTACTGCAAAAGTACCAAACGGGTAGTTATCACGTAGGTCTTTTTTAGTGGTGTAGGGAAATTTATTGATATCTTCCAGTTGTCTCAAATCTGTCGGATGCACACCGGCATCATCAAACTTTTTTCGATACATGGGCACGTTGTAGTACGCATGGTCAACTGTCCATTTAAGTCGTTTAAGCTGTAAAGCCTGTAACTCATCAAGACTTGCCGTTTCAATTGGTTCAAGTTCCATGCTGTTATCTGAGTCTATGGACATATTGTGATCTCCGGTAATAATTTATTTTAGTACTAGTCAGCAAAAAAACTTTTTACCGCAGAGGACGCAGAGGTACGCAGAGGAACTTTATTCAACTGCTAACCGAATGGTATGAGGTAATTCTGAACTAAACAGTATTTGTTAAAACAGGCATTACCAATAAAACCTTTGCGTACCTCTGCGTCCTTTGCGGTTAATATTTTACTAAGTAGTTATATTTTTTATACGCGTTCAATAATAGTAGCGATACCCTGACCAACACCAATGCACATGGTGCACAGGGCATAACGACCACCTGTTCTGTGTAACTGTCGAGTTGCTGTGGTGATTAATCTGGCTCCACTCATACCCAGTGGATGACCTAGAGAAATAGCGCCACCATTAGGGTTCACCTGTGGTGCATCATCGGTAAGACCCAAATCGCGGGTCACTGCCAAAGCCTGGGCTGCAAATGCTTCATTCAATTCGATGACATCCATCTGATCCAGAGTAAGTCCTGTCAATGCTAAAACTTTCTTAGTGGCAGGCGAGGGCCCAAAGCCCATGATACGTGGTTCAACACCAACGACGGCCATTCCAACAATACGTGCCAGTGGCTGTAATCCATTAGCAACAGCTGCCTGTTCATTGGTGATGATCATGGCGCAGGCTCCATCATTTATGCCTGAAGCATTTCCAGCGGTGACCGTACCGTTTTCACGAAATGGTGTCGGTAATTTTGCCAGACCTTCGATGGTTGTTGATGCCCGGGCATGTTCATCAACAGTAAAAATAACAGGATCGGCTTTGCGCTGTGGGATAGTTACTGGAATGATTTCATCATTGAAAGTTCCATTAGTCTGAGCGGCTGCTGTTTTCTGTTGAGAGTTAAAAGCAAACAGATCCTGATCTTCCCGGCTGATATTAAAGTCTTCGGCCACATTTTCTGCAGTTTCCGGCATCGATTCTGTGCCGTACATTTTTTTCATTTGTTTATTCGGAAAACGCCAGCCCATCGTGGTGTCATAGATTTCTGCATTGCGACTAAAACCAGACATGGCTTTGGGCATAACAAAAGGGGCCCGAGACATGGATTCGACGCCGCCGGCAATCATCAAACTGCTTTCTCCTGCTTTGATGGCACGTGCAGCTGTACCTACCGCATCCATGCCCGATCCGCAAAGCCGGTTGATGGTTATGCCGGCAGCCGTTACCGGTAAACCGGCCAACAAAGCAGACATGCGAGCTATATCTCGATTACATTCTCCAGCCTGATTGGCATTGCCCAGAATAACATCTTCAATTTGATCCCAGTCAACGCCTGGGTTTCTCTGCATTAATGCTGTTATTGGGATAGCGCCGAGGTCGTCGGTGCGAACACTGGATAAAGCTCCGCCATAGCGTCCAATGGCTGTTCTAATGGGGTCACAGATAAAAGCATCGTTCATGATTGTTCTCCAGACACAGGAATGACCTGGCCTCTAATTTGATAAGATTTTCCACGAAATACAGCCACCAGATCACCTTTTTGATTTGTTACATCGACATCATAAACGCCGGTACGTTGTCCTCGTGCGCGTTTTTTTGCTATAGCCGTTAAGGTATCTCCAATTTTACCGGGTGCCAAAAACTCTATGGTGCAACCTGAGGCGACTGTTGCGTGATTGGTGCTGTTACTGGCATATGCAAATGCAGAATCAGCCAGCGTAAAAATAAATCCGCCGTGACAAATATCATGTCCATTGGTCAATGCTTTGATGACTGTCAACTGCGCTGTTGCACTATCAGGACGTGTCTCGGTGATGGTAATGCCCAGTAGTCTTGAAGCATCGTCATTGACTCGCATGGTTTCAGTACATGCTTCGGCCATTTGAATGTCATTTTTACTCATAAAATGATTTACCAGCAGCAGCTTTTCTTACAATTAACGGGGAAGGGCGGTAACGGTCTTCACCGTAGTTTTGACTTAGATTATCGAGTACGTCGAGTACGTTCTCAATGCCGATGGAGTCTGCCCAGGCTAATGGCCCTGCTGGATAATTGAGTCCACCTTTCATGGCTATATCGACAGCGTTAATGCTACAAACCAGCTGGTTAACGGCATCAGCACCTTCGTTGGCCAGCATGCACACGGTGCGCATTACACACATTCCCGCAATATCATCAATTTGAGTAACCTGCTTGTCGGTTTTTTGTAGTAGTCCGATGATTTCATTCACTGCTGAGGTTTCTGCCTGGTCAGCAGCTGAGATAACCAGTCGAGAGGTAGCAGCATAATCCAGAGCCAGATCAAGGTGAAGAAGATTGTTGATATTTTCTTCTACGGCTCGTACTGTTGCCATCTGCCCATTGGTGAGTTTTAGAATTGCATTGTCACTGAGCAAAGCGAATTCATTACCATCGATGCGTGTGACTTCTACACCTGCATCTGTAAGCAGGGTCGCAAAAATCTCGGCAATAGTGGATTGTCCGATAATAGTAACTTGTTTTGGAGAGTCGCAGAACTCACAGGTTTCTGGCTCAGGTTTGTGAGCACCATCGGAATAATCATAAAACCCACGGCCAGATTTTCTACCGAGGTAACCACCATCAACCAGCTCTTTCTGAATCAGTGAAGGTAGGAAACGCTGGTCACCATAATAAGCATCAAATATAGAATGAGTAACGGCATAATTTACGTCATGACCTATTAAATCCATCAATTCAAAAGGACCCATGCGGAAACCACCACAGTCACGCATAATGGCATCGATGGTGGCAGGAGTCGTTGCTGCTTCCTGTAAAAGTCTTAAACCCTCAGCATAAAAAGGCCGGGCCACCCGGTTGACGATAAAGCCGGGAGTCGACTTTGCATGAACAACCTGTTTACCCCAGGCTTTAGCTGTGTCGTAGATAGACTCTGCAAAAGTCGAATCTGTAGCGATGCCACTGATGATTTCAACCAGTTTCATCACTGGAGCGGGATTGAAAAAGTGCATGCCGAGTAATCTTTCGGGGTGCTTTAACGCTGAAGCGATAGCACTGACAGAAATTGAAGAAGTATTGGTGGCGAGAATGGCTTCGGGTCCACCAATATCTTCCAGTTGTTTGAACAGTTGTTGTTTTACTTCCAGCTTTTCAACAATGGCCTCGATGAAAAGAGATGCGGGTGCAAGCTCTTCTATATTATCGACGGGAGTAATTCTGGCGATTAGATCATCTTGTTGTTGCTGGCTAATACGCCCACGTTGAACCAGTTTGTCCAGCCCTCTGGCTGTATTGTAGATGCCTTTTTGGGCGGCACCTGCTGCTACGTCAAACAGTAATACCTGATGACCTGCATTGGCTGCGACCTGGGCGACTCCGGCACCCATGGTTCCAGCACCGATAACAGCAATAATTTTGGAGGTGTCCAGTGCTGTCATGCTATTGTCCTACAAACTTTGGTTTACGTTTATTGATGAATGCATTTACGCCTTCGCGGTAGTCCTGAGTACGACCGGCGATGCGTTGCAGATCACGTTCCAGATCAAGTTGTTGATCGAAGGTATTGGTGCTTGATGCATTGATGGCGCGTTTGATGTACCCCAGTCCTTTGGTGGGTTGATTGGCTAAAGATGCAGCCAGTTTTTCGGCTTCAGGTAATAGCTCTTCATCATCAATACATTTCCAGATCATGCCCCATTTTTCAGCCTGTTCGGCAGGTACTTTTTCTGCCAGTAAAGAGAGTGCCATGGCACGGGCATGACCTACAATTTGGGGCAATGACCAGGTGCCGCCAGAATCAGGAACAAGGCCTATCTTGCTGAATGACTGAATAAAAGAGGCAGAGCGAGCGGCTAACACAATATCACAGGCTAAAGCTATGTTAGCACCGGCTCCGGCGGCTACTCCATTCACTGCACAGACCACGGGTTTTTCAAGTGCCTTTAAGCGGCGTAGTAACGGGTTGTAATTTTTTTCCAAAGACAAACCCAGGTCGGGTGATTGGGCATCTGCTGAAACATCACGATCATTTAAGTCTTGTCCGGCACAAAACCCCCGGCCACTGCCTGTGATCAGCAAGCAGCGGATGGTGTCATCTGATTCAATTACTTTTAAACATGTCCTGATTTCTTTGTGCATTTCTGCGGTAAAACTGTTGAGTTTATCCGGACGGTTTAGCACCAGTTTCGCAACCCCATCGGTTACGTTAAATAAAATGGTTTTATAGCTCATAGGGTGATGTTCCGGTTTAGGCTGTTCCAATTTATTGGCCTTTGAAGTCAGGGTTACGTTTTTCAAGGAAGGCTGCCAGTCCCTCATTTCTATCTTCGGTGCCGGCCAGCATTACAAATGTTTCATGCTCAAAACTAAGCCCATCAGATAATGTGGTTTCATAAGATTTTAGTAGACAGGCTTTAGCATGTTGTACCGCTAAAGGTGATTTTTGTGCAATTTTTATAGCAAGCTCTATGGCTCTTTCTACAGACAGTTCTGGTTGAGTGATTTCAGCAACCAGACCAACAGAAAGGGCTGTATTGGCATCGATAAATTCACCTGTTAAAACCATTTTACTCGCCAGTGCTTTTCCCACTGTTTTGATCAAACGTTGTGTGCCACCTGCGCCTGGAATAATGCCAAGATTAATTTCTGGCTGTCCAAACTGGGCATTACTGCCAGCGATAATAATGTCTGCATGCATCGCCAGTTCACAGCCACCACCCAGCGCATAACCATTAATTGCAGCGACGATTGGTTTTGGAAATGTTGTGATAGTTTTCCAGTATTTGGGGCGCTCATCCTGCATGATTTCCATCATGTTCATGCTGGCCATTTCTGATACATCAGCACCCGCAGCAAATACAGTTTCACCTCCGGTCAGAACTATGCAACGACAGGAGTCATCGATTTTCAGGGTATTGAGAATATCTGCCAGCTCGGCTAACAGCTTGGTACGCAGGGCGTTTCTGGCTTCTGGTCGATTCAGGGTGATGCAATACACACCGTGTCCTAAGTCATCGATTAGAATGTCTTCGTAGGTTTTCATTTTTTCCCCGGAGCCAGTAAATGATTGTTTTTTTTACCGGTTTTATTGCTTACTGAGTATCAGGCAAATATACACGAATTGAATAAATAGATACAGAATTAATGAATATTACTGTAAAAAGTGTATCATATTATTTTGAATGTAGTTTTTATGGAACTAGCTTATGACCTGCTATTCAATTGACGGGATTATTCCTGTTTTAGATCCTTCCAGCTTTGTGCACCCAGCATCAACCATTATTGGAGATGTCATTATAGGTCCCGGTTGTTATGTAGCACCTGGTGCTGTTTTACGCGGTGATTTTGGACGAATAATTTTGCACCAGGGGGCGAATGTACAGGATACCTGTGTCATGCACGGGTTTCCAGATACCGATACGATTATCGAAAAAAATGGTCATATTGGACATGGAGCAGTGCTGCACGGTTGTATCATTCGTGAGAATGCTTTGGTGGGAATGAATGCTGTAGTGATGGATGGGGCTATTGTTGGTCACTCTTCTATTGTTGCTGCAATGAGTTTTGTGAAAGCGGGTTTAGAAATTCCACAGCGTAAACTGTTTGCGGGTTCTCCAGCACGTTTTATTCGTGATTTGAGTGATGATGAAATTTCCTGGAAAGAAAAGGGCACGCAAGATTATCAACAATTGGCGTTGCGTAGTTTTGAATCACTAAAGGAAGTTGAAGCCTTAACTGAAGTGGAAGAAGGTCGTGCGAGACTGAATATTTCGGATAGTGTTCCTCTGTTTAAAACTAAAACTTAATCGGGAAATAAAAAGTGGCCACTAAAGATTTTAATTATCAGGCTCAGCAGCTGATTGATATCTACTCGAAATCGCAAATGGTGCATGCGAACTCTCTAGTACTGACTATCTTTGGTGACTACATTTGTTCTCATGGTGGTGAAATTTGGTTAGGCAGCATCATTAAAATGGTGGAGGGCCTGGGTATCAGTCAACGTCTGGTTCGTACCTCTGTTTATCGACTGGCTGAAAAAGGTATTTTGCAATCTAAACAGGTTGGGCGGCGTAGTTTTTATTCACTCACAGAAAAAGGTTTTCGACAGTTTTCCACTGCTGCTGAACGAATTTATCGTTATCAGCAAAATAACTGGGATGGTGAATGGAGAGTGGTATTTACAACACTTAAAAATATCTCAAAAAAGGATAAAGAAAAGTTTCAAAATGAACTGGTCTGGCTCGGTTTTAATCGTTTATCCAATGGGGTATATGCTCATCCTGTTGCTCAGCTGGATGTCGTCAATAAAATAGTTCATGAAATGAAACTGGATGATTCTGTGGTGGTTATGCAGGCGACTTCGATGGGTAATAATCCTTTGAAATCATCCGGCAATATGATTAAGCAATGTTTTAATTTTGATGTGATGAAGCAGGAGTACCTGGAATTTATTAATTTTTTTAACGGGATTCTGGTGAGTGCCGAATCAACAGATTCTAAATCAGATGAAATGTGTTTTATGTTGAGGACCTTATTAATTCATAAATATCGTCATATTTTATTGAGAGAACCTGAGTTACCTCATGAGCTGGTACCGGAAGATTGTTTAAGCCATAAAGCAAGAGAAATTACCGAGAAGCTCTACAAATTAATATGTAATCAGGCAGAGGTTTATTTTCTTCAAGTAGGCGAAGCAGAAGGTGGAGAGTTACCAAAGGTTAACAAAGAGTACTTCACCCGATTTGGTGGTATTTCTCGTTAATGGTATAGCCACTGTGGCAGGATAAGAGAGATCGCTGGAATCAGCGTAATCAAACTAAGCCGTATAATATCAGCAACCCAGAAGGGTGTGACCCCTTTAAATATAGTTGCGGTTTTAACATCTTTTAAAACACCGCTGAGAACAAAGACATTCAAACCAACGGGTGGCGTAATCAAGCTGATTTCTGTAACCACCACAACCACAATTCCAAACCAGATGAGATCGAAACCCAGGCTTTCTACAACCGGGTAAAATATTGGAATAGTCAGCAGCAACATCGACAGGCTTTCAAATACACAACCCAGCAATATATAAATCCCCAGAATCATGAAGATAACCATCATCGGTGAAATATCATTACCTGTGATTAATTGTAGTAACTGGTCAGGAAGTCCGGCACGGGTGATAAAAGTTGAAAATATCAATGCACCGATTATCACCATGAACAGAGAAGAAGTTGTCGCTGCAGTTTCATACAGAACATTAAAGGTGTTTTTGATTGTTAGAGATTTTCGCAGCAGAGCAATGATGAACGCACCGGCAGCACCTATTCCAGCGGCTTCAGTCGGGGTAAAAACACCACCGTAAATTCCTCCCATCACAATGCCGAATAACAGTAAGATGCCCCAAACGCCTTTCAGAGAATCTACACGTTGTTTGGTGTTCATTCTTTCCCCACGGGGGCCAGCTTCCGGGTTTCGCCAGACTGTCCAGTAAACTGCACCGAGGTATAATAAAACCCCTAACATGCCGGGAATAAACCCGGCAGCAAACAGTTCTCTGATACTTTGTTCCGACATGATGCCATAGATAACCAGAATAACACTGGGTGGAATTAATATGCCCAGCGTGCCACCAGCTGCGATGGAAGCCGCTGCCAGTGAATCACTGTAACCATAACGTCGCATCGGAGGCATGGAGACTTTAGCCATGGTCGCGGCGGTTGCCAGGCTCGATCCACAAATTGCAGAAAATCCACCACAGGCAACTATTGTAGCCATCGAAAGACCACCGCGTAGATGTCCTAGAAAGGAGTAGGATGCTTTATAAAGCTCTTTTGAAAGCCCGGCTTTGGTGACCAGGTTTCCCATTAAAATAAACAGTGGAATAACTGATAATCCGTAATCTTGAGAAGTATCGATTATCCGCCGAGAAGCCATTGACAGGCTGGCAATCCAGTTAAAGTCATTGAGAAATAAAAATCCAAAAAAACCAACAAAGGCCATTGCAAAACTAATAGGTGTTCGCAATAAAATAAGAATCAACAGACCTACAAAACCAATTATGGAAATGCTCATGGAATTTAATCAGCCTGGGAAATTGAAACTATGGTGAGACGGTATTCGCGATAACTTCGGTATATGCCCAGGGTGATTACCATTACGGCAGTAATCCAGCAGGCTATACCGATAAAATACATCATCCAGCCGGTAGGAATTTCGAGGTACTCGGTGACTTCTTCGTAGCTCAGAGAGCGTTCTCCGAGAACCATTATTCTGTAACCCACAAAGGTGAGTGCAATTGAAATGAGAATGTTCAGGATCATGTTTCGAATCATATGAACCCTGGGTGATACGAATTGATCCAGAAGGTCGACAACGACGTGATCATTGCGCCATGAAATGATGGGCAATATTGAAAAAATAACAATACCAACAGCCATTTCGGTTAATTCAGTAGAGCCGGTAAAAGGGCTGTTAAAAACATAACGTCCAACAACATCAATGCAGGTAATTAGCATCAGTGCGAATAGTGTGATTGCACTGATTGAGTGAAGGAAAAGGACCAACCACTTGATTGGCCCTTTTTCCGTCGAGTGTGTAACCTGTTCCAAGGTTAGCGTAGTTTTTTAGTGGTAAGTTCTAGCGATAGAACGAAGTTCAATCAGAGCTTCTTTAGCATTCACTTTACGGCCTTTAACATCTTTCAGCCAATTGTCAGCCATTCCTACAGTCATGTTTCTAAACTCACTCATGATTTCAGGTGTAGCATCCATAATAGTGTTTCCTGATTTTTTTGCATCAGCTTCACCAATCTTTGCATCTTCACCCCAGAAACGACCTGCCATTGCAGAAAGCTTTTCGCCGGATACTGACATGATAGCATCACGATCTTTTTTACTTAGAGAATCCATGAAATCCGGGCTAATGAACATACCAAAGCTACCAAGGTACATTCCGTTAGGAAATTTCAGAGAGAAAGGAGCAACTTCTTTCAGGCGTAAAGTACGTTTTTCACCCATGGGCATGAAAACACCATCGGCAACGCCCTGAGATAAGATTTCATAAACCTTGGAGCCTGGTGCAGCAACACCTGTAACGTCCATTAGTTTTGCAAGTTCAGTTTGAACGCCGCCACCGATACGAATTTTCTTTCCTTTCATATCACTTAGGCTACTGATAGGTTCACGTAAATGAATGTTACCGGGTCCATGAGTGAATAATGCGCCGAGGATAATGCCACGATGCTCACCTGCTTTTTTCAGATATTTCTCATTAACACGCCAGTGTGCAACAGAAGCAGCTTCAGCATCTGCACCCAGGTTTGGTAGTTCTACAATTTTTGTCAGTTTGAAACGACCGGGAAAGTAACCATGGAAAGTCCAGCCAGCATCAAAAACACCATCTTGAACATTATCCAGCAGGGCTTTAGGGTGACCACCAGGATATTCAATCTTTAGCTTTACTCGTCCTTCTGTTGCCTCTTCAATCCATTTTCCCCAGGTAGGTATAACATCTTTGTTCATGGTGTGTTTAGGCGGTAACCAGGAACCTACGCGCATGGTTTTTTCTGCAAACGCTGGCGCGGAAAGAGACATTGCAGTCGTTGCAAAGGTCAGTCCTAAAAGCCATTTATTAACTTTTTTCATTTTTTATCTACTCCAGATGATAGTTGTTATTAAACTAATGAATTGAATATACATCACTAAGCTGGTTGATATGATACATAATGGTCTACTATAATCAATTATTATGTATCAAATAAGCTGTTGATACAGGTTTATGTTAGTGACAAGTTAAATTTATCATGAATTACGTAATTGAATGACTTTATATGTCAGTTACATTAAGAATATTCTTCACTTAAGTAGATTATTATGATTAACCTTTCCAAACAAAACGAGTTAATGACAGATGATAACCCTCTGAATGAATTTTCAGGCTGTCATGAAGGTATTATTGAAAATTTTCACCAGTTACAGGAATTAATTTCACTACTGGATGAAATGCCTGATTCAGTGTTAATTCAACCACTGGCTAAAAAAATACTGTATTTCTTTGATGATGTAGTGCTGATTCACCATGCAGAAGAAGAGCAGGAACTTTTTACCATCGTGCTGGAAAGTGCTGATAAAGGTGAAGAAGCCGATACAGCCAGAACATATATCAGACAGCTTGTAGCGGAACACCGTCAGCTAGAAGCCATGTGGAAAAATATTGAAAAAGATCTTCGCCTTTTATCTAAAGGTAAAACTGGAAAGCTGAATAGTAATACGGCATCAAAACTGGCGATAGATTATTTGGCACATGCTGAATTTGAAGAACTTTATTTTCTTCCATTGTCTGCCAAAATCCTGAGTAAAAACGATTTATCAGCATTGGGTTTGTCACTGCATATGCGACACCAGAAAGATTTACCGGCTAACTATATATAATAGTTAAGCTGAGATTTAACAGGCTTATAAATCTGTATCTAAACTGACTATTTGAAATTGACTCGTAGCAGACTTTTATAGAAGGTATTTTTATTGGCTAAAAGTGATTACCGGTCAATTGAGATTGATAACCCCTAATAATGGCTGAACGGATATTGTTCTCATTAATGAAGGTCATAAATAATCAAATATCCTCATAATCAGCTCATCTATATTTATAAAAACCAGGCTTTTTTATAAATCATTAAATATTTCAAAAATAAATTAAGTTTTCCTGCTATAAGGTATGTCAGAACCTGAATTTGTAGCGTAAGAATTATTCAGAAAAATTAATGTTATATGAAAAATGAAACCCGATTATTGCTCATTTTCTTTACGGTATTAACTCTGATTATCGTATTAAAATTTACCAAAGAATATCGAGATATTCAACAAACCTATAAGCAGGTTGCTATCCATGAAGCTCGTTCTCTTAACCATATGGTTCAGTCTTTTAGTCATAGTTACTCAAACCTTATAAATCAGCTGGAAATGTCTCTGGACAAGGATAGTTTGCAATTACGTCCTGTTTTACGATTACCTGAAATCAGTAAATTCTTTTCTGAGAAAGGTGATACCAATGCCCACTTGAGAACTGTATCCATGAACCCGATGAACCTCGACAACATGGTTACAGAGACAGAAAAAATACTCATGAACTTCTTTGTTCAAAATCCTGATAAAAAAGAAAAAGTTATGGCTCTGGAAAATGGTCAGTTTCTTTATGCAAATGTTCTCAGGGTTAAGAAAAAATGCCTAATTTGTCACGGGTCAAAAGCAACGGCTCCAGCAGTGATTCGTGATCATTATTCGACGGGGTATAATTATAAATTGAATGATATTTTGGGTATTCGTCTTATTCGTTATCAAAATAGCAATATTCTGCATGATATGATGAAAATCTATTATCGGAATATAGTGGCAGCGACAGTAGTCTTTAGCTCAATTTATATCAGTATATTTTTAATGATGAGACATTTGAGCAGACGCGATAAAAAGCATTTGCAGCAACTTGAGCGACAAAATAATAATTTATTAAAAGAACAACAACGTTTAAATACTTTGCTTAATGCGATGGATATTGCCATTGTGTTTGAAAATACCCGCGGGGTAATTAGTTATGTGAATAAGGCCTTTAACAAAATCTGGCATATCCCCGAGAGCACGACTGTAAAAGAGGTTTCCCTGGATTCTTTTCAAAGTAAATCGCCTGCTAAAATTATCAATGAAATTGATCAGGTCTCCAGTCAGGATAATAAGATTCAAACTGAACTGTATCTGGATAATCAGAAAATCTTGCTTAAGAGCCAGATAGAAATCACTTCTCTAAGTAAAGAGACATACGGTAATTTAATATTATTTGAGGATGTCACCGCAAAATATCTAGCCAATCAAAAACTTACCTATCTGGCTGAACGTGATGCTTTAACCGGACTTTATAATCGGCACAAATTTCAATCTGAAATTGCCCTGATGCACTCGTTAATAAAGCGTAATAATGAATTGCTAGTATTGCTTTTCTTTGATCTCGATGAATTTAAACTTATCAATGATAATTACGGTCATGAAAAGGGAGATTCGGTACTGGTTGGTATTGTAAATGCGGTGAACATTATCATCCGTCCCTCCGATTTATTTTTTAGACTGGGCGGGGATGAGTTTGCAGTCCTGTCTATCATGACATCTGAAAATGAAATAGAAATATTTGCTCAACGATTGATCCAGGAAATTTCACAAGTCAGCTTCAGATTTGATGATAAGCACATTCGTTTAACTGCCAGTCTGGGTTGTTCATTTTGCTCTCAGGAATCAAGTAACTGTAATGATTTATTATCACAAGCCGATATTGCAATGTATGACGCCAAATCCCGTGGTAAAAACACTCTGTCCATTTATAGTGAAGCTACACAGGGCAGCACCGTATCTCTGGATCGTTTAAGCTGGAATGAAAAAATTGACAGTGCCTTTGAGTTAGACCTGTTTGAGCTACATTTTCAGGGTGTTTATACTGTTAAAACCGGTAAGTTAGCCCATCTTGAAGCATTAATAAGATTGAAAGATGAAGATAACCCTGGACAACTCATATACCCGGGCATATTTATTCCTTTTGCTGAAAAGACCGGCAAAATTCTTGATATTGACCGGTGGGTTATTAAGAAAGCCTGCCAGTTACTGGGGGATAATACTGACATGCCCCCACTAGCCATTAATATTTCAGGTCGATCATTTGATCAACCCGAGTTGCCTCGTTATATTGGTGAGCAACTGGAAATTAATCAGGTAAATCCTAAACGGCTACTGGTTGAGCTTACCGAAACAGAAGCAGTATCTGATCTGATGGATGCCCGGAATTTTATAGAAGCTTTACATGAAATTGGCTGCCCGGTTTGTCTGGATGACTTTGGCTCAGGTTTTTCATCTTTCGCCTATCTTAAATACCTGACAGTTGAGATTTTGAAAATAGACGGTATTTTTATAACAGATCTTCATCAGTCAAATGACAATCAGCTATTTGTTGAAAGTATGGTCCATGTAGCAAATGGTATGAACAAAAGATCCATAGCAGAATTTGTTGAGAGTCGTGAGATTTTGGAAAAACTTCAAGATTTGGGCGTTGATATGGCACAGGGGTATTATTTGGACAAGCCTCAAAAAAATCATCCTGCATTGACCGGAGGGGTAAAGTTATAGAACAATTGAGTTAATATCCAGCATAGGGAATATGTATTGTCATCATCAATTAAACCATGTCTTCTAAATCTGTAGATACATTCGATAAGGTGAGCGATACCAACACCTCACCAGTAGTAATAATACTCAAAACAATGAAAATTTGAGCCTCAGGGCTAATCAGGAAATTATTTATACTATTATTCATAAATAAATAAAAACCACATTATTTATACAGTATTTAAAGCTATACTTTATAGCAACTCATCTGATCGTTTGAGGTGCATCATGAAAATACAGATACCTTTAAAACTATTCAGCAGATTCTTTGCTGCAGAAATGTGTATTTTATCTGCCGTTTTCAGCTTTTCTACTCCCTTAATTGCTGCCGAAACTGATGCTCTGAAAGAGTCAAAAGTTCAGATCAATAAAAATCTGGCTTATCTGGTTTCTGATCGACGCATCCCCTTTTGGGATATTATGAGCAGAGGAATTGAAAATGCTGCCAGAGAGTTAGGTTATGAAGTCCGTGTTTATAGTGCTGAAAACAATGCAAAAAATGAACTCAAAGCCACTATTA
Source organism: Gammaproteobacteria bacterium (assembly GCA_018669845.1). Taxonomy (GTDB): domain Bacteria; phylum Pseudomonadota; class Gammaproteobacteria; genus JACNJF01. The sequence goes on from JABHSO010000199.1 coordinate 16,858, forward strand.
CAGCAATAAAAAGCAAAGTCTCCGGGTTAATCATCTCACCCACCAATTCATCAGCCAGTGTCACTATTCTAAAACTGGCTAAAAAAGCAGGTATACCCGTTGTTATTTCAGATATTGGGACTGATCAGGGTGACTATGTTTCCTTTATTTCTTCAAACAATAAAGATGGAGCTTACCAGATTGGTAAAGTACTCACTGAAAAGATGATTTCAGTTGGCTGGCAAAGTGGTAGCGTTGGAATTATCGGCATACCTCAGAACAGATTGAATGGTCAAATGAGAACAGCGGGTTTTGTTCAGGCTTTGGATGAAGCAGGTATAAAAAGTGCGTCATTAAAGCAGCAGTCCCCTTTTTCTTATCAGGAAACTTATGAATACAGTAAAACCTTAATCAACAATCATGCAAACCTTCGCGCTATCTGGTTACAGGGTTCTGATCGTTACCAGGCTGCACTTGATGCTATAGCCGATGCTAATAAAACAGGTGAAATTCTATTGCTTTGTTTTGATGCGGAGCCTGTTTTTCTGGAGCTGATTCCACAAGGTATTCTGGTAGGGGCAGCAATGCAACAACCCTATCTAATGGGGGAAAAAGCTGTTTATAGCATGGATAGACATCTTAGAGGTAAAGCTGTTGAAAAAAATCAGCAACTGAATGTACTGGCAATATCGACTAAAAATATCAATGATAAACTACCCATTATCCACAGAAATGTACTTGGCATTGAGGAAAAATAACTTAATCTGTTAGAATTTAATTATGTTTTTTTCACGGTTATCACTCTATACCCTGCTTGGACTGACAATTGTCTCGACTGTTGTTGTGATCATTTCATTGCAATCATTTATTTCTTACCAATCCACCAAGAAACAAATGATTGAAATTATTCACAGTAAGTCTGCGAATAGCTTACATGTGCTACAAAAAAATATGGCTGGATTTATTGAATCCTATGCAGTTAATGAATATGACAAGCTGATATTTAATGAAATGACTGATAATGATTATCTGGCCATTATAGTTGAAGATTACAATATGGGTAAGGTGATCGAAGAAGCCTCTTATATATCAGGAAAAATCAGAGATAGTGAATGGAATGCCATCGATTATGATGTCGAAAGTATAGCTCATCTCAAGCAGATAAAAACAGCATTTTACACAGAACAGGCCATCATCCAGGGGCAGGCAGGGGAAAAAATATCCACCGTTAAAATTTATATCTCGGATCGATATGTCCAGCTAAGACTGAATGAAATTATCCGAGAAAAAGTTGTCAGTACTGCCATACTTATTTTAATTTTAACCTTATTTCTTTTTTTCAGTATAAGATATTTCACTATAAAACCACTAAAAAGTATTATTAAAAGCATTAGCAATACCGATCATGAAGGCATCCCTGTCAATCCAGTGGCTACCTTTGGCACCAAAGAAACCGTGGCACTTGCTAATGCTATTAACTTGATGATTGAGACAATCAAGTCTTCCAGAGTGAAATTACGTCGTACCCAGAAAATGGATGCTATCGGCCAACTTGCAGGTGGTATCGCCCATGACTTCAATAACATACTCGGAATTATTTTAGGGAATATTAACTTTCTCAAACATGAAGTTGGAAATAATGAGAAGGCACTAAAACGCATTAATGCTGTTGACAAGGCCACTAAACGGGCAGCCCGGTTGACTCGTGAATTACTGGGTTTTTCACGCGAGCAAGCTATCGATACGGTCAATAGTAATATCAATAGTGTCATTAAGGAAATGGACAGTCTGATTATACGATCCATTACACCGGAGGTAGAAGTTGACAAATATTTTGCCAAAGACCTGTGGTTGACTGAAATTAATCTGGGTGATTTTCAGGATGCATTGATAAACCTGATACTCAATGCCCGTGATGCAATGCCTGATGGTGGGCAGTTAACCCTTGAAACTAAAAACAGTATACTTGATGCAAACTACTGCAAACAAAACCATGGTCTAACCCCGGGTGAGTATATTCAGTTGTCAGTCAGTGATACCGGTAATGGCATTAGTACCGACAAACAGGAGAAAATTTTTGAACCCTTTTATACGACCAAGCCTGAAGGAAAAGGCACTGGTCTTGGATTGGCGATGGTGTTCAGTTTTGTCAATCGTTCCCATGGTCATATCAAGGTCTATTCAGAACCTGGAATTGGTACAACAATTCGCCTGTATTTACCACGTAATCAAGGAGAAGAACCTGAGACTGAAGTTACAGTTTTACAGACTGATCCTTTACCTGGTGGCAATGAAACTATTCTTGCTGTGGATGATGAAGAAGCACTACTGGAAATTGCCAGAGAATCACTTGAGTCACTTGGTTACAGTGTAATAACTGCAACTGATGGAAAGAATGCGCTCAAGCAACTTTTAAAATACCCTTCGATTTCATTACTATTCAGTGATGTTGTGATGCCGGGAGGTATCAATGGATTTGAGCTGGCCGAACAGGCTTCTGCCCATCGTCCCGACCTGAGTATATTGCTAACTTCTGGGTTTACCAAAAAAGCAGTAGCTCATAATGGACAGGCTCGTTTTACTTCTAATCTTCTAAGTAAACCCTATTCTCAATCAGAATTAGCACAGAGAGTACGAACTGTATTGGGTGATTCAATATCAAATGCCCAGGACAAAAAACAACAGCAGCAAACGTCTATCGATTTATCAAATTTTATTGCCCGGGATGATACTTTTTTAGTAGGTATTGATTCTATTGATGATGATCACAGGAAACTGATGAATATATTTGAAAGAGTCAATCAATTAAAAGAGAGTGGGGTAGAGCAGGACGTTCTGAAATCTATTCTTTCTGAGCTTGAAGACTATACCCGGTATCACTTTCGACGAGAAGAAACGGTAATGAAAACTTGTGATTACCCTGACTTCTATAATCACTTGCAAGTACATCAATTATTAATTAAACAGTTAGTGGAGAAAAAGCGACACTTACAGCAAAATAGTTTGACTGCACAGGAATTGGCAACATTTCTAACCAGTTGGTTAGTAGACCATATTCAAACTATGGATAAGGCATTTGCTCCCTATTGTGTCGGAAAAGAAGATGTCATTAAACAGGCGCTTGATTCCCTTGCAAATGAATCAGATAAAGAGTATTCCTGATGAATGATATAACCATCTACATTATCGATGATGAACCTGAAATGGTGGAATTGCTTTCAGATGTAGTTGAACTTGCTGGTTTGAATGTACAGGGTTATACCCTGGCAAGTAAGTTTTTTGAGAAGGTGATCCACTATAATCCAGGTGATATTCTGTTGCTTGATCTGAATATGCCAGAAATGGATGGAGTCGAGGTCATGCGAAAATTATCGACACAACAAAACCAACCGGCATTAATTCTTATTAGCGGAACTGATAAAGGACTGTTATCTGCAGCAGAGAAACTTGGCAAAGCCCATAATCTCGATATTATTACAGTCCTGAGTAAGCCAGTTAATATATACAATTTAATACCTCTATTAAATCGAAAAAATATTACTGCCCATACAGATCATCTTTCAAATTATCTGAACCCTCTCGATAGCTCATTGACAAAAGCTGATCTTCATTATGCTATCCAAAATAACCAGTTAGTTTTGTACTATCAGCCACAGCTTGAAATCTCAACTGGAAAACTGACTTCTGTTGAGGCATTGGTACGCTGGAATCACCCTGAGCAGGGACTTATTTTTCCTGACCGTTTTATTCCTCTGGCTGAACACAGCGGACTAATTGGCGATTTAACCAGCTGGGTAGTTAATGAGACAATGTATCAAAATCAGCAATGGCTTAAACAGAATTTAAAGATGTCCGTATCCGTTAATATATCAGCGGATGACGTTATGAGTTTGAACTTACCTGAGCAAATAACCGAACTGTTAAACAACAACAGCCTGGATCCCTCATCACTCACTCTGGAAGTCACAGAAAGTGCTTTAATGGGAGAGTTGGTGACATCACTGGACATTCTTACCCGACTTAGATTGAAAGGAATCAAATTATCAATAGATGATTTTGGTACTGGTTATTCATCTCTTTCTCAATTACATAAAATCCCCTTTACCGAATTAAAAACTGATCGCAGTTTTGTTGATAAAATAACAACAGACAGTGAGGCCAGAGCTATTGTAAAAACCTGTATTATTCTGGGCCATGAAATAAATATGAAAGTTGTTGCTGAAGGGGTAGAAGACCAGCAAACCTGGGAACTTCTCAGTAATCTGGGCTGTGATATTGCACAGGGTTATTTTATTGCTAAAGCCATGCCAGGAGATGTTTTTGTCGATTGGGTTAACAGTCGAAATTTGTAACTAAAATTTTGTTTTAATGATTCAAGAGTTTTTTAATTGAATGAAATATCTAAACAGGAAGTAACCTGGAAAAAATTACCAGTAAGACTGAGAATTAATTGGGTTGCATCTGCAGTCGATTTAGCAACTTTATTTAGCTTTATGGTAGTTTTTTGCTGAATAATTATATATTGAGATTATACTTATCTTAATCATTCTAGCGGTATGATAGATTTCTAAAATGCAGTCGCTTCAATCATTATTAAAAAAAATTGAGTCATCTGATCCGGATCAGGTATGTGAACTGGCTGGAGACTTATTAAGCCAGTCACGAGAGAGTGGGGCTGTTCAGTTCCAAGTAAAAGCTCTTGGCTATCTTGCGATTTGTGCCAAGAAGACTGGGAAAACTGCTGATGCTGAAAAATATGCTCGTGAAGCCATTGAACTTTCAGAACAACAGGGTTTTCAGCGGGAACTACTGCTCAATATTAATACGCTTGCTGGTATAAAACTGGTTCAGGGTAAACATACTCAGGTTTTAGAATTACTTGAGCAGTATCTACCACAGGCAACACAGTCTGGTTTCACTGCTGAACAGGCTCGTTTTCTTACTAACCTGGGTATAGTCAATGAACTTTTAGGTCACTATCCTGCCGCGTTAGAGCATAACCTTCAAGCTATCGCCTTGTATCGGCAGCTACCAAAATCCCCAAATCTTGCTTATTCTTTGCATAATGTTGCAAATATTTATATGTGGCTGGAATTGTATTCAGAATCAGTCGGCTATAACCAGGAAGCTATTAATTTACTGGAAGAGCTGGGAGTTACTCATGGACAGGCGATCATATTAAATGGTTTGGGTGAGGCATTTTACCTGCAGGGTGATTTCACAGAAGCTGAAGCATTTCATGATAATGCGATCAGTTTGGCCAGGGAAACAGGAGATTACCATGAGCTTGCTGATTCGTTATTACAGAGGGCTAAATGTTCGAACATACCCGGTGCAGAAATTTTGACAAAAGGAATGCTGGATGAGGCCTTACAGCTCTGTTTAACCAGTGGAGAAAAAGGTTTGCAGGCAGGTATCATGTTGCAATATGGTGCAATGTATCTAAAACAAGAGAATTTTCCACAAGCGTTAGAAGCATTACAGCAAACTATAGGCCTTGCTGAATATAGTGAATCAAATGAAATTCTCTGGAATGCTTATAAACTTTTTTCCGAAGCTTCTGAAAAAAGTGAAAATATTGCCGATGCTTTTAAATATTTATCGCTATACACAGAACTGAGGGAAGAGATAAAAGGGATTAAAGTGATTAATCAAATGCAGGCCATTGCTCTTCCCTTCAAACTTAGAGCTGCTCATGCTGAGGCAGAAGTATTGAGATTGAAAAATAAAGATCTTGAAGTTTTAAGTAAATATGACCACCTGACTGGGTTGGCTAATCGACGTTATTTACAGCAACAAATGGAAGTATTATGGCAGCAGGGTTCGTTATCACTTCTTGTCCTCGATATTGATCTTTTCAAACAGATTAATGATCAGTTTTTGCATACAGTAGGAGACCAGGTTTTAAAAAAATGTGGAGAAATTTTGTTAAGTGCCTGTCAGAAAACTGGCCTGGCTGCCAGGTTTGGTGGTGAAGAATTTGTTTTACTATTACCGGAAGTGGGTTTAGCTGAAGCGGTAGTAACTGCTGAAAAATTACGGTTAGAATTTGAAAATAATGACTGGGAACAGGAAGCAAAAGGGTTAAAAGTAACCGTAAGCATTGGCATTGCTCATAGCAGTGAAAAAAATAATATTGAATCAGTTTTACAATTAGCAGATAGCCGCTTATATCATGCTAAACGTTCAGGTCGAAATAGAACAATACCTGATGCTAATATTGGCAGTGATCATTCGCTTCCCACTCAAAACACCTTGCAGTAATTTTATCTATAAGGGTGGCTGCATATTGTTAATATAATGTAAAAAGAAATTGCAGATAACTCAGTAAACCATACTGAGAGAGAAAAAATCTGCTCAAATCAGGTTCCTCCCTTACTCAAGTATTTATTTTAACATTACCAGCATACGTCTTATTCCTGAGGTACCCAGCTGTTGATGCTTGCTCCCTCACTTAAGTTAGTAGTCCAGATGTAACTGTCTGCCCAGATGTAACCATCAGCCCAGATGTAACTATTGGCCCAGATGTAACCATTAGCCCAGATGTAACCATCAGCCCAGATGTAACCATCGGCCCAAATGTAACCATCGGCCCAAATGTAACCATCAGCCCAGATGTAACCTGTGCTCTGTGAATAACTGCCATCCCACAGTGTATATTGACCACCATCGGGATCCATCAGGTAATAGTTACCTACTTCATCCTGGTTAACCGGGCCGCCGTAGTGCTCGATATTATCCAGATCTTTGCTGATATCCATGCCGCGATTGGCACAACCTATGGCTGTGCTGTAAACCGCGTTATAGGCATCTACCATGCCAGAACCTTGCTGTAGGATGCTGTAGGCCAGTTTACCTTTACGGGTGCTCGCAGTACGAGCGGAATCAATCAGGCGGCATTTAACGTCATCCGGTGTCAGGCTTGGATCGGCCTGCAGCATCAGAGCTACTGCTCCGGTGACAACCGCTGTGGCCTGTGATGTACCAGACATGGTAAAAAATTCTCTATAAGTGGGCTCCATAAATTCAGGATGATCAATGGCAAGCTGGTGCCCTGATTTATCCAGTAGCGCTAGAATATGTCCACCGGGTGCAACCATATCAGGTTTAACAAAACCAGCATGGGTGGGGCCTGCTGCCGAGAAGGAAGCGACCACATCATCGCCTGAATCATCAGGTGTATAGTTGTCAGTCATTGCGCCTACGGTAATGACATAAGGAACATTGCCGGGCACACCGATAGTCATAGGATCTGGGCCGGTGTTGCCTGCAGAGGCAACTACTACGATACCCGCTTGCCAGGCTGCCATAACAGCCTGATTGAGTGGATCATCATAATAATAAGATTTTGGTGGAGCACTGAGGGAAAGGTTGAGTACCCGGATGTCGTAGGTATCTTTGTTTGCAACGAGCCAGTCAATGCCTGAAATAACCCCGGCATAGGTGCCTTGACCATCTGCATCGAATACACGTACCGAAACCAGATCGGCTTCTGGCGCCATGCCATTGTAAAGTTGTGACGTGGTCTGGCCATAACTCATGATGATACTGGTAACGTGTGAACCATGGCCACTGTCATCATGAATGTCACTTTCGGCTTTTTTGTCGGGTTTATTGATATCGTACTGGGCCAGTACTCTATAGCCATTGCTATCATCGATCAGGTGACTTTTGTTCCACAGACCGGTATCGAGTACAGCAACTGTTACGCCATCTCCAGTAATACCCTCTGAATGCAATGCAGATGCTCCAGTAAAAGTTGGGTAGCAAGTGTTGAGATACTGGTCACTACTGGGTTCGCACATACTGACCTGTGAACTATCACTGGGTTTGCCAGAGAGTTCAACAGGGCTATCGTCGTAGATATGCAGAATATCTTGATGCTGGCGCAGAGTTTGGAGGCTGGTATTGTTCAGCTTGACGCTGACAGCATTGATGATGCCGAGCTCGTGAGTGATTTCACCGCCAACGGATGAGACTGCTACTTTTACAGACGCTATATCTGTACCCTGAACAATAAGTGATTTTAACTCAGTCTTATTGGGAATTTGTAATATCGCTACAGAGCTTAGAATTACGAGTCCAACAGTTACTGCCAAGATTCTATGTTTTTGTTTAGAATTTATCATTTGATAACTTCTCAATCCTAATACATTAAATTTATCTCTTAATAGTACTTATGTCCAAAATACTCAATTGGTGATTGCTCCAATTTTCGTACTATAAAAGACCTATAAAGTATATGGTTTAATTTCAAAATTACCAATACAAGTAGCACTCAAAGTTGAATAATGACTACTAATTCTCATAAATACATCCCAAAAAGTTAGCTATTTTAAAAAATGTACTGATATTCGTAGTTGTCAATTTTTTGCATTAGTTATGTAATTGGTAATACTTTCTTTACAGTTATACAATTTTAAATAGGCTTGTATTTATTAAGTCTCTGTTATTAATTATGGTAGTTTCATCGATATTGATTTCAACAAATGCTCCTGATGCAGTAAATAAACTTGGTTATAGTTTTTTGGGGACTCTACATATCATTTAAGTTTTACTACAACGGACTATTCCTCTTTACTCGACCTAAGCTTCATGGCAACAGGTCTACAGTCAATTAGTGATGAAAGCTGGGGTCTGGATAACGTAACTATTAGTACAACATTAGTTTCAGAGCCTTCAATTATCATTTTATTTGGTGCAGGATTAGTAGGCTTTGCGCTTGCTCGTCGACGTAGAATTAAATAATAGTTTTCAAGACTGTAAATTTAGTCACCTGAAATTAGGTGGCTTTTTTTATGTTCGTAAAAGTCAGTTTTTGGTTGAAAGCTATTTTCAATTGCCATCTCGAAAGGTCAAAGTTGAAGCTTTTAGTCTTTTCATAAGATAAATTTCAATGAAAGTAATTGCTGAATTTTGAGGGGCCTTACTAATCACTTTTTTTGGTAGCGTTCTGAAAAACTTCAGGCCAGAATTCTTTAACGACAGGACTGGTATTGGCATAACTATGACAGCTATTGATAAATTTTGAAGGTTGATTTACCTGGCTTTGGTTATCTGAATTCTCGCCATCAGGTCCATCCAGACTGACTAAAGTTTGAAAAGCAGTGGTTGCAACAGGACCTAATAACTCTGTTAGATGTGTGCAGCCTTTGGTGCCGCCCATGATATCTCTTAATTTTCCTCTCCAGCCGGGTCCAATTTGAACGCCAATCAATTGTTTGAAAATATCAGAAATAGATTTGCAATAATCGTACGGTGTGTAATCCATCACAGCACTTGCATCTTTGATTAACATATCTCTATCGATGGTGATTCGAATCGACATACCATGTAGAGCTTCTCCTGCTTTTATAAAACCACCACGATCTTTATTGGGGAAATCAAAAGGTTTGGTATCTACCAGGTGCCCTTCGATATCGACTAAACCATCATCTCTTAGATAGCCTTCACAGGTTACTTTACGTGTGTGGACTAATTTACGCTCGATAGAAGGAGATAGTGGCATGATATTCTGATGTTGATAAAAAAGAGTATTCTATCAATGTTTCAAAAAGTTATGCGAGTTTGAGAAATATTTTTTATTGAACTGATTTTCTTAAAAAGTACCTGGTTATTAGCCGCTAACATTTGTAAATGTCCAGTTTCAGTCATGATACATGTAGGGTGCGCGCGGCACACCCTACGCCAATTTTCAAGCTAAACACCAGATTGGAAGCTTGTCATACACCACCCGAATGTATGACTTTGTAATATATCTTTTCTAATTCATTTTTATGTTCAGTTTCTTCATGGGCGAGATAGGTGAATAAATCTTTAATTGGACCTTCTTCAACTTCTGCTGCTAGAGAGGTGTATTGTTCCATGGCAGCCTGTTCACGGGACAGTGCATATTGCAAAATAGACTGGTCATCCGGGGTTTCTCCCATGTCTTTGGCCTGGACAGCATCTGAAAACCGGTTGTTGCTGGGAGGCGTTGCTACCATGTCAGATAATTGGCTTTCTATTTCTGGGTTGACCAGCAATTCAGAGAATAAATTGTAATGCTGCTCTTCTTCTTCGGCCAGTTCTTCAACCAGGTAGCGAATTTGCTTACCGACTTTGGGGATTAGGTCAGTGTAAAAATCCTGCGCTGCTTTTTCAAATTGAATTGCGACTTCGAGGATTTCTCTCAGTGTTTTTTTTGATGCCAGCAATTCTCGGCTGCTGCTGGTATTTTCTGAATCTCTGCCCATTTTATTTACCTGAAGAATTCTTTTTAGTTGTGGACATAAGTTGTTGCTCAATACTGGCAGCAACCCGATGTCCATCAGCAACGGCATGTACAACGTCCGGGCCGTTAACACAGTCACCGGCTGACCATAACCAGTCCTCTGATGTTCTGCCATCTGCGTCTACCTGTAACCTGCCGCGATTCCATTCCAGTTGTTCGGTGAGTTCTTTACCCAGTAGAGAGGTATCGGCAAATTGCCCAATTGCTTCTATGACTGCCTCACAGTTATGAACCACTTCCTGTTCTTCATCATATTGAGGTACAAATCGATGCTGTTCATCGAAAATAGAAGTGACTTTCCAGGTTTTAAGGCCTATCAGCTTTCCGTCAGTATCGATTTCACAGCCCTGAGGTCCACAGCTATCTTTAATGATAATGCCTTCTTCCAGAGATTCTTTAATTTCATCCGGGTCGGCCATAAAATGTTGTTGCTCTTCGAGGGCCGTCAAGGTTATCTGAACTTTACCGTATTGCTGTTTTTGCAATCTAGCCAGAGAACGGGCTATATCCATGGCAACATTACCGCCACCGATGACTGCGACACTGTGTGGCAGTTCAAATTCTTCACCACTGGATATTTTCTGTAATAAATCTACGGCACGATAAACATGTCGATGATCGGAGTTTTTGATTCGCGTCTGGCGACCTTGAGACAGGCCAATAGCTAAAATAACAGCATCAAAGTTTTTATGCAGTGTGCTCATCCGTTTGTTTTTACCGATTTTACAATCATAATGAATCGTCACGCCAAGAGAAGTAATAATATCGATATCCTGCTGCAAGGTATCGAATGGCAGACGATACTCAGGAATGCCGTAACGGGTCATACCACCGGCATGGGGCAGGGCCTCGAATACTTCAACTTTATGACCTGAACGAACCAGGTCAAAGGCGGCAGTAAGACCCGCAGGTCCTGCACCAATAATAGCGATCTTCTTGCCACTGGATTTAGAGGTGCTGCCTTCGTTGACAATTTCTTTAATACGTTCATGGCTGACAGAATCCATCGCATAACGCTTTAGCCAACGAATGGCAATGGGCTCTCCACGAATACCGATGGAGCAGGCATCTTCGCAGCGTCTGGTACAAACTCGGCCACAAACGTGTGCAAAAGGATTGGTGCGATATATCTGGCGAACGGCTTCTTCGGCATCATTATTCCAGATAGCTCGAATATATTCCGGTGCATGCATATTGGTAGGGCAGGAGTCATGACACATGCCACATTGCACACAGCGTGAAGCTTCAAGCACAGCCTGTTCCGGGGTAAAGCCATCGACAATCTCATCAAAATTATCAATTCTGGTTTCAGGTTCCAGTTCAGCCATTGCACTGCGGGTCAGGCTGAGTAAATCGGAGTGTTCTGTTTTTTGCCAGCCTTTACCAAAATGCTCTTTATGCATGCCATTTGGATCAGGCAGAATAAAATAGCTGTCGATGTGCTCCTGATCGCAGGTGTGTACATACTCACGCGATAAAGACAGTGAAGAACTGGGACAGATATCCACGCAAAGCGCACACCAGCAGCAGCGACCGTAATCGATAGCCGGGCGATGGTTACGAATACCTTTTACCGGATCATTAGGCAGGCTGGGAATTTCCACCATGGTGATTGCAGCGTTATCACAGATTTTTTGGCAGCTTGCACAACCGACACATTCTTCCCAGTCGTTCAAGTGAAAGCCGCGATAATTCAGTGAGGCTAGTCTCGGCTTCAACGGTTCTGTAATTGGTTTACGCGCCAGAAATTGTAAATTTTTAAGCGGATTGAGCAGTGAACCGGAATCGCTGTGATCTATCACGGGTGTTTTTTTAGGCTTCAGATTTAATTTCATCGATCCACCTCCGGAGGACAGGCATCCAGAGAAAACATGGTTTGAGCGACATCTTCAACACGACAGCCAACGGCTAATTTTTCCAGCACCTGAACAGCATGCATGGCAGATGGTCCTCGAATATGAACACGGTAAGGTTTTTCTCCACCGTTTGAGACGACATAATAAGCCAGTTCACCTTTGGATGACTCGACTCTTGCATAACTGTCTCCAGCGGGCACACGCCAGGCCAGAGGGTTAGGAATAGGGGTTCGAACAGGGCCTTTAATATCCGGTAAGGCTTTGACTACCTGACGAATGATGCGAATACTCTCGACCATTTCAAGGCGTCTAACCAGGGTTCTAGCCCAGGCATCACCTGCCTGTTCAGTAGGTATATCAAATTTAAGCTGATCATAAATCAAATAGGGGTCATCACGTCGTACATCAAATTCGAGACCACAGGCACGTAGATTAGGGCCGGTAACACTCCATTCGAGAGCCTGTTCCTGATTAATAGTGCCAATGCCTTTTGCTCGCTTAACAAAAATTTGATTAGTAAAAAACAAATTGTCGTAATCTTTTAAACGGCCATCAATATAATTCAGCGTGTCAGTGACCCGTTGTAGAAAACCATCCGGGATATCCTGCCTTACTCCACCGGGTAAATTGTAAATACTGTAAACACGGCCTCCTGTCAGTTCTTCAAATAAATCAAGTAACAGGTCTCGATCGGCAACACCCCAGTACATAGGTGTATACATGCCGGTCGTGGCTGCGTGCCCACCGAAGTAAAATAAATGTGCTGCAATGCGGGATAATTCCAGTTGTAAAACGCGTAGCCACTGGGCTCTTTCAGGAACTTCAATGCCGGCAAGATCTTCAACGGCTAGTGAATAACACACTTCCATTGGAACAGGATCGGGCACACAGATGCGTGGAACCAGTGCGATATTTTGAATCCACAGGCGGTCTTCCATCAATTTTTCGAAACCACGGTGCAGGTAACCGGCATCGGCTCTGGCTTCGACAACCGTATCACCCTGTAGTTTGACTTTCAGCGCATAGTTGCCTTCAATTCCCGGATGATTGGGGCCAAAGTTGAGTTCGAATTCATTGCTGGGCGGATGATTAACCGACTGATAGTTTTCAGGTCTCATTTTAGTGCTCCTTCATCCTGATAGATTCAGGAGTGCTGACTACACCACCACCCTGTTTCTCAAGGTCTTTCAACCAGTCCGGGTGATACTCCTGCCAGCTGAATGTTTCCATAACCCATTTTTCTGAATTAAAGTCTTTGCGCATGGGAGGTGGTCCATTCCATTCGGTTAAAATGAACTTACTCATGTCTGGACTGCCTTCAAAGTAAAGGCCAAACATTTCGTGGATGTCACGTTCAAAAAATGCAGCGGGTGTATAAATATCAAATACAGATAAATAAATACCGGGGTCTCGAGGAATTCGAATATGAGCTGAAATCAGTACCGATGTTTCATAAGACCACAGATGATAAACAAGTTCGAACTGGTTTTCCTCGATCCAGTCGACGCAGGAAATTGCAGATAGATGGACATAACTGGCACGTCCTCGCAGTAATGCGAGTAATGCGGGCAGAGCTTCGGCAGCAATATCAGCACGTAAACGGCGTGGATTATGATGGGTGAGGTGTATGCCTTCAATTTCCTGCAACAGTACATTGAGATTTTGAGAGTGTGCGGCACTCATAGCTTCATCTCCAATGGTTCCAGCGGACGTTGAACTGACTCAAGAATTTTTGTGTGTTCACCCAGAGTATTGGGGCCTTCTAATTTATAAGTTTTGGCTTCACCGATAATATCGGTTGGTGTCTGCCAGTTATTTCCAAATAAATGTTGTTGATTGCCGAGATAATAGTCGTAGTTCGCGTAGTACTGTTTCCACGAATTAGCTTCATCGGTTTTAATCTTTTCCATCAACTGCTGCAGACCTTCCATCACCGCTTCCGGTCTGGGCATACAACCGGCGATATATAAATCGACAGGAACATACTCGTCCAGTTTTTTTGCTGTAGCATAACTTTGCCAGTACATGCCGCCATTGACGGTGCAGGAACAGATTCCGATAACGTATTTAGGCGCACCCATCTGTTCATATGTCAGTATGACCCGTTTTAATGTTTTGATAGAAACATAACCGGTGATCAGCAGGATGTCAGCCTGACGTGGTGTAACCATCGGCTGAATGCCCAGTCTTTCCATATCGAAACGAGATGTCATGGCCGGGGGTAATTCTATTGCACCACAACCGGTGCAATAGTGCAGCATGAACATCGAACGAGAACGGCAGAAGCTGACCAGTTCATCAAACACATTAGCAAATGGATTGCTACGCTTTGCGACCGGTTTCTGGTTTACTTCAATTTTATCGAGGTCAGTATTACTCATTAGGCTTTCTCATCGATTGGCTCCTTTAATTCATCACGAACGCGATACCAATCAGCGCCAGCATGACAGGCCACTTCCACACCAGACGCACAAGATCATCGGTGCGATAACGAGGGAAAAGGTAAGCGATAACAACAGGTATTGCCAGGACACCAAAACACTTCAGCAGAAAGGTAATCCAGTTTTCTCCACCACCCAGAAATAGTGAAACGTAAAGCACACTGGCGGTATAAAGCTGAAAACTTTGCATGACGAATAAACCACCCAGAAACTTCCCACCCATTTCGACCATAGGGCCAGTGGCTATTTCTGCTGGTGCAATATAGATTTCAAAAGGTTGTTTTCCAAGCGAAGCATGCATAGCGAATAATCCGGCAAGTGCAAGCACTGGCATTTCACTGATACCCCAGGTGCTGAATCCACCTGCCTGCTGGGTAGCAATAATGTCCACCAGATTGGTGCTGCCAAATTGATAAGCGACACCGAAAATGACGATGATAAAAGGAATGTCATAAGCCAGCATTGAAGTCAGTGCGCGAGATATACCTATTGAACCATTCGGGTTTGCGCATTGACCAACCCCGAGTGCCAAGCCAAGAGAAGGCACCATGGTCAGGTAAGCCAGTGTGATAATGCCACCTTGAGCAGCGATACCATTCATGCCGGGAACGGGCAGTAGTGCTTCAGCGGCCACATATCCACCCACGGCCATAACGATGCCAATGTCATGAATTAAACCATGTGATACCTGGGTCTGTTTGCCGTACAGCTTGATGATGTCATACAACGGTTGAAACAGGGGAGGACCGACACGTCGCTGTAATCTAGCCGCAAGTTTGCGCATCATCAAAACCATGAATAAACCGATGATGAAGGCCACTATCGGCATCATGATAACTTCTATGATGGTGAGTAGAATATCGTTCATCGCCATCTATTGTCCTGTAAAAAAGTAGAGTGAAAGCGTTGCTGCTATCAATAAAAACAGAGCTGGATGAAAACTGTTAAAGAGTATCTGAGTGAAGCCGCTCAACAGACTGACAATTGAAACCAGTGATGCTTCAAGCCATTGGAAGGTGCCTCGATACCAGCCACCGATATGGTGCATCAGGCCGGCATAAAAATTATTACTGTAATGGTAGCGGGTATCGGCTGTGAGGAAATGTCCGCCGGCATAATTGTCCAGCTGGTGAACGCGTTTAGTCTTATTACCAGAGTAAAACAGTAATGCTCCGACACCAAATCCACCAAATAACACGCCACATATCCAAATCATGTCAAGGCTACCTCGGGTAGATTCAACGCCACCGAGGTGATGCACAACCTGAGGAATACCTATGGATGCCTGTGCAGCAGCCACCCAGTCCAACACCAGTCCCGGCATGAAACCGGTGATAAAGACCACGGCCGATAACAACAGCATAGGAATCATCATGCTCCAGGGCACCTCACGAATCTGTTCATGTTCCAGTCGAAGTTGTCCCAGAAACGTATTATGAATGAGTTTATACACCGAAAGAATCGTGCCCAATGTGCCTATAACTGCGGCCACAAAAAGTAATGGCATGCCTTCAATAATCAGTGAACGATACACCAGCCACTTGGACACAAAACCGTTCATGGGTGGAATGCCTGCCAGGCCGATAATGCCGACCAGCATCACCATAAAAGTTAAGGGCATGCGAGCAACCAACCCACCAAGCTGGTTTAAATCTGATGTTTTGGTGCGATAGATAACCGATGAAACCGACAGGAACAGTGCTGCCTGATAAGTCGCGTGATTAAATACATGCATCAAACCACCGGCACTGCCAAAGGGATCGAGTACAAGCACACCCATCAACATATAACCACCCTGACCGATGCCATGCCAGGCTAATAATCGACGTGCATCATTTTGACGAAGAGCCGTGAAGGTTGCAAAGATCGTGGTGAAAGCCGCGATCCACATGATAAAATCACGCAGAGAAAAGAAGGTATAAGGTATTTCAATTTCTATCAGTCGTGCCAGACCCACTAACTGAATGATGACAACCAGAATGGCATAAAGACCCATGCGAGAAGATATAGAACCCAGAAATGCTGTGCCGGGACCGGGTGTTTCTGCATAGGCATCTGCTTGCCAAAGATGGAATGGAATCAAGCCCATCTTGATACCAAAGCCCACGATGAATAACAGGCTCAGAGTAGTGACTTGTACTGTATTAAATTTAGGGGCTATAGCGGCCAGATCAGAATAGGAAAATGATCCGGTTAAATGGTAAATAAACCCGAGACCAGCCAGAACAGCCATGGCTCCTGCCGTAGCGTAAACGATGTACCTCAATCCATATTCAGTGGCTTTACCACCGGCTATCACCATCAATAACAGACTTGCCCAGCTGACCAGTTCCCATCCGATGAACAGTGAAAGCAGGTCGCCACTGCCGAGCAAAACCAGCATGGCAAATACATTGAGTGCGATTGAAAATTGTAACAACCCTGGTTTGCCACCATGTTTCAGATGGTCTTTAGCCCACGATCCGGCTGCAAACATTGAACTGGTTAAAGCAGCACCGATTGTGATCAGTGCAAAAAACCAGGATAGGCCATCAAAGCGCCAGCTAAGTGGTTGGCCAAGTATGGACAGGTTGAAAGAAGATTCTATGGCTGCGCCGCCATAACCGAGGCTTCCCATGAACAGTAAATTCAAAAATTGAGCGGTAAATAAAGCTGCCGTTACCCAGCCGATCAAATGCTGTTTTTGTCCCAGTCCGGAAATAACCGCTGTTATTAACGAGAGTAATAGTAAGGTATCAAGTGCACTCATTGAACTTTACTCATTTGTTGATCCAGACTTGTTTGCTTTCTCATCGGGGCCTGCTTTGTTGAAAACGTGGTATTTATATACAAAGCACGGTCACTACTTTCTGCTGCAATCTTATTTAGCTTATTGCCTAAAGGCGCCAGAGTGACAAGTGCCACAATCAACACCACAGCGAATACAGATACAATGGTTAAATTGAAGGGTGTCTGATGAAGTTTTTTGCGCTGCTTCTTTTTACCTTTGGAATAAATATGTATAGCTGTGCGCATTAAATAATGAGCTTCGATAACGGTTGCCGTTAATAGAACTACCAGGGCAGTGATATAGAGTGATGCACTGGCTTCCACAAGGCCGTTCACCAGTAATAGTTTTGCCCAGAAACCGGGTAGAGGCGGTACGCCAATCAATGACAATGCAAATATCATGAATAATATAGCTGCCAGAGGTGAGCTTTTAGCAGCGCCTTTCAGTTTGTCGATTGCTCCGTTCCAGTATTCTGTCAGCATGAACAGTGCAGGTTTGACGATGAGATGATGTAACATCATAGCGATACCGGCGAACATACCGGCTTCACCGGGAATAGAAAAAGCGACCAGCACCATGCCCAGTTGACCGATGGATGAAAAAGATAACATCCGTTTCAAATCCCTGGAACGCCAGGCCGATAGTTCACCCCAGAAGATGCCGAGCATACCCAGAACCAGTAGTAAATTTAATGCTTCAGGTACCTGGTAAGCCACCACCAGCAGTCTGATGATAACCAGTACCGCCAGTTTTGAAATGAGTCCTGCGAGCAGGGCGCTGATACGTGGACTTGCGGTGGAATACACTTCTGGAACCCAGCCATTGACTGGAAAAATTTCAGCTTTGACACCTATACCGACAACGATTAATGCGAATGCAGAGAGTCCAACCGGGTTATTAAGCTGAGAAGCCAGCAAACCGATATGAGCTAAATTTAGTGTGCCGGTCTGGGTGTAGATGAGGCCGATACCGGTTAATGCCAAAACCGTGCCCAGTCCGCTCATGACCAGATAACGAAAAGTAGCTGCAAAAGCGGCACCGGTACGATTGGCAGCAGCCAGTCCAAAGGAAGCAACAGAAAGTAGTTCATAGAAAACGTAAATGTTAAACAGGTCACTGGATAAAGCCAGTCCACTTGCTGAACCGGCCAGCAGTAATAATAATGATTCTTCACGATAGCCTTCTTTGTTGGCGTAGGGCCATAGCAGTAACATGATTAACGGGATAATGCAGGCCATTAATAATGAAAGATTATCCAGATGAAAAGTGATGCCTAGCGGTGGACGGAAGCCGCCGAGAGCAATGGCTATAGGGTGTTCAAGCATATTAAAGTAAGCCAGTGCGAACCCAAGCATCGCCAGCAGAACGAAGGGGCCGATAAAGCGCGCAGCTGATTTTGAATTATTGCTTATGATGGGTAATAGAAATGCGGTGAGCAAAGGTAGCGCGACATTGAAAGCTATGTTATTCATTTGTCACCTCCCTGGTTTAGCTGAGCAGTTTCATTTTGTGCTGATGGCTCAGGTAAAGGACGTTCACCCGCAGGCTGCTCGCTGCTTAACAGAGAAATCACGCCGCTATTACTGTCGATGTCAGTCGATAGTCTCTGGTGGATTTCACGTATATCGAGAGTTTTGTAGTTTTGATAAACTTTTAGGACCAACGCCAGTGCCAGTGCCTGAATACCGACACCGATGACAATAGAAGTTAATACCATCGCCTGTGGAACCGGGTCGACCATCAGCTGGTTAACCGACGACCCCGTTAAAATGGGCGCAATTGCATCGAAGCGATAACCGGCAATCACCAGTAACAGGTTGGCTCCTGCTTCAGCGATGACCAGAGCCAGAACGATGCGGAAGATATTGTTCAATGTCACCACACCGACAATACCTATAACGATTAAACCCATGGCTCCGCCGTAGAGTAACCAGTGAATCAGGTCTGTAGTCATGATCCGTTACTCTCCGTTTGCAGTGATGATTCTTCCAGGTCAGTTGATTCTGGCACTATTTCACCAATCTCAGCCAAATTAGCCAGTAAGCCGGAAAGCTCTGCACCCACTTTCAAACCAACTGCGGTATAAAGTAATGGCAGTGTACCGGCTGAAAGAAGTGAACCCATTTCACCGTGACTAAAAAAAGGTTGTAGAAAAGCATTGCCCTGAAATAACGCGATAATGCCAATCACTATAAAAGATGCGCCGGCAAAACCTTCGACCAGAGCCAGTCCACTGTGATTAACCCCGCGTCCGGGTACTGCTAGCAAGGGTAGAAAGAAAGCAGCTGCCAGAATAACACCGCCCTGGAAACCACCGCCCGGTGTTAAATGACCGTGCAGAATAATGTACATGCCAAGGGTAATGAGTAGAGGGAAAAACAAACTGGCACTGCTGGCCAGGATAGTGCCTTCATCTCTGATGCTTTCTTTTTTGTTTGAAGATGATTTTGTAGATAATGAGCTTAACACCAGTGATGTTGCGGTAGATGCGGTAAAAAGTATCGCAATTTCTCCCAGCGTATCAATTCCCCTGTAACCCAGTACCACTGAAGTAACCAGGTTGGCAGCTCCGACTTCATCGGCTCCCTGTTGTAATATTGCTTCACCGATTAACATAGGAGCACCACCGACAACGAATTGCCAGGTGATGACCAGCAGTAAAAAAGCAAGACCAGAAGCAAACACTAAAGCACTGACATTACGCATCATTTTGCTCCGACTGTTGTTTACCGTGGTTTTTATTAATTCGGAATAAAGCCAGTGCCAGAATAACCGTGCTTAAACCAGAACCGACAACTGCTTCGGTCATCGCAACATCAGGTGCTTGCAGGATGACGAATAATACCGACAGGGCCAGTGATACAGCTGATGTAGCGGCGATAGCAGAAACATGGCTCTCTACAAACAAAACGGTGATAGCCCCGGCTAACATTATGATAACCATCAATGCGATAACCCAGGTCATGTCTTTTCACCAGAGGTGTTTAAAGGTTTCTGCTGTTTGGAAGGTTTAGTCCAGGGTTTAATGCCTGACAGGTACACAGCGCGTGAAAGTACAGAGGAGCTGACTGGACTGGTAAATAACAGAAAGCCAATGATGCAAAGTAATTTTGTCCACCATTCAGGGTAAAGTAGACCTACGCCTAAAATGATCGCAATTGAACCTAATGTTGCTGCCTTGGTACCCGCCTGAATGCGGTTGTAAATATCGGGCATTCGAATCAGCCCCAAAGCGCCTAAAAAGCAAAATATTGCCCCAAGAAGTAGTATGACATCGGCAATAAGTCTCATGATCTTCCTCCCTCAATAACCCGGGAGATCGCTATTATTCCGATAAAAGAGATAGCACCATAAACCAGTGCAACATCAAGAAAAAGAGGGCTATTGAAATAAGCTGCAAATACAGTCAGTCCAGCGGTGATGGTAACTGACATGGTGTCAGCACTAATAACCCGGTCAGGTGCATCAGGGCCGATAATGAGTCGAATGAGACCCAGCAGTAAGGCGGCTCCGATAAAGCCAACCGCTATTTGTTCCAGCAGGTTAAAGGTCACTTGAGGAATCCTGAAATATGTTTTTCGAAGCCGGTGGCTATATCCTGAGTTGCCTGTTCCAGGCTGATGCCTTCGGGGGCGGCAATCCAGTGTACTAATATTTTGTTATGCCTTAACTCGACAGCTAAAGTGCCCGGTGTCAGAGTGATGCTATTCGCCAGTAACATCTGGCCAAGTCTGGATTCCAGTTTTGTATCGATTTCTAGCAGTTCTGGGCTGATGGGTAAAGAAGGGGAAAGAACCCGATGAGCCATATCGAAATTTGCTTTAATCAGCGCAATAAAAAAGTATCCCAGATAGGTAAGTAATGAAACTATTGCGGTCGGGGTATATCGAATGCCATCAAAAATATTGATATAGGGGGCAGAGATCAGGGAAACCACGGCTGCTACCATGATACCAGCAAAGAGTTCATCCAGTGCCAGAGATCCTGTCAACAATATCCACAACAGCAACATGGTAGCAAACAGAAATATATGGTGATGAATATTGAGACGGTTAAGCATTCAATTAAAGTTTTCCTGTAGTGTGGTGAACTATAATATTGATGTCTTGTAAAAGATATTTTAAGTACGTAATAGTTTTAGTTCAATCAGGGAGTATTATCTATTTTTTTTAATGATTTTCTACATTAGAATCTGGAATAGTAGCTTGTTATGATATAGGTCAAATGGGATATGCCAGCAAGTGAATCAGGAAGATAATGAGTGCCTTAAAATTGAAGAAAACGTAGAGTCTCCCTTACAATTATTTTTACTATGATGAAATTTATTCACACCTCAGACTGGCACATAGGACGTCAGTTTCACAATGTATCTTTACTTGATGATCAGTCTTATGTGCTGGATCAACTGATTCAGTACATAAAGCAAGAATCAGTCGATGCACTGATCATTGCGGGTGATATTTATGATAGATCAATTCCTCCGGCTACAGCAGTTGAATTGCTTGATAAAATCCTGAAAACCATTTGTGTAGATTTATCAGTGCCTGTCATTTTGATACCCGGTAACCACGACAGTGCGGAGCGCCTACGGTTTGCTGCCAACCAGTTAAAACAGTCCGGTTTATATATTCTAGGGGATCTGGGCAATGTTACTGAGCCTGTGATTATTCAAAATAAGCATGAAAGCCTGTGTTTTTACGGTATTCCTTATAACGATCCCGAGCATGTACGAAATCAGTTTAATGTGGATTTATCGGGTTATGAGCAGGCTCATGCCTACCTGATCAAACTTATTGAAGATAATAAGGATGAGCAATCAGCTAATATCATCATCAGTCACTGTTTTGTTGATGGTGCAGAAGAGTCGGAATCTGAGCGTCCGTTATCTATCGGCGGAGCTGACAGAATTTCAGCGAGTCTTTTCAAAGGCTTCGATTATGTAGCTCTTGGGCATTTGCACGGGCCTCAATATAAAAATGAACAATACATTCGTTATTCCGGCTCGTTATTGAAATACAGTTTCTCGGAACAAAATCAACATAAAGGCGTGACACTAGTAGAGTTTGACGATAATACCTTGAAAGAAATTACTCACTTACCACTAAGCCCATTACATGATATGCGAATCATTGAAGGAGAACTGGAAGAGATTTTACAGCAGGGCAGGGTTGACCCAAATGCAGAAGATTATTTACTGGTTCGCTTAACCGATACTCATGCCATTCTGGATGCCATGGGAAAACTAAGAGTCGTGTATCCCAACGTATTACATCTCGAGAAACCTGGTTTGATGGCTTCAACAGATCAACAATCAGTCAACAGAGATAAAATCAGGCGTAGTGAACTTGAAATGTTTCATGATTTCTTCAAACAGGTAACGGGCAGGGATCTGGATGAAAAACAGGCTGATGCCTTGCAGGAAACAGTATCGTCTTTACACCACAGCCAGGTTGACTCATAGTGAAACCTCTTAAACTATCCATTCAAGCCTTTGGACCTTTTGCCGGTTTACAGGAAATAGACTTTAGTCTTTTAGGGCAAAGCCCGTTATTTTTGATCAATGGTCCGACCGGTGCTGGTAAAAGTTCAATTCTGGATGCTATCTGTTTTGCACTGTATGGAAAAACTACGGCTGATGAACGTGATGCCAGCGAAATGCGCTGTGATCAGGCTGATGCAAATACATTAACAGAAATTACACTGGACTTTGAACTTGCCGGAAAACAGTACCGGGTAAAGCGATCCCCGCAACAGGATAGACCCAAAGCCCGAGGTGATGGATTTACCAGACACAACGGTGAAGCCACTTTATGGAGTATTGATAAACAGGGTGAATTAACTTTGATGGTGGCAAGAAAAGTAAAAGATACCAATCAGCAAATTGAAACTATTACCGGATTGAATGTGGAACAATTCAGACAGGTGATGGTTTTACCGCAGGGAAAATTTCGAGACTTACTATTAGCCGATTCCGCCCAGCGGGAAAAGATTTTTGGGCAACTGTTTCAAACTCACATTTATAGAAGAATCGAAGATCAGCTCAAACAACAGGCGTCAGTCATTGTTCATGATATCAGGGATCTGGAAAATCAGATCAAAGGTATTCTTCAAAGTGCTGAGTTGAATACTGAAAATGAAATTGAACAACAGTTTGAAATACTTAAACCAGAATTAAAAAAATCGTTAAAGCTAAAACAACATGCGAATGCCAGTTTTCAAAATGTGCTTTTAGAAAAGCAGTCATCTCAGGACATAGTTGAGAAATTTGCAGAACTGGAAAGCTCTAAAAAGAAATTATCAGATTTACAGCTGCAACAGGCAGGGATCACTTCAAAGCAGAAGGTAGTAGATGCTGCTAATAAAGCACAAAAAATAAAAGCCCAGTTTGATGAGTTAAACAGGCAAAAAGATCAATTGAATAAAATTCAGCAGCAAATGATTGAATCTGTCCAGCTTAGAGATGATGCTGATCGGGAATTTATTTTTTCCCAGAAAGAACTGGTAAAAGCTAAGAAATCATTTGAAGAAGTTGATTCACTAAAAGCTGAACGTCAACAAATAGAAAGTTATGTTAATAAAATTAATCAGCTGGATAGTGCTAAAAAAATTGCAACTGAATCTGCACTAAAAGAAAGTAAAAGTTCATCAGAATTTATATCTATTCAAAATGACGTTACTTCAGTTACAAATAAAATTGTCTCGCAAGAAAAACAGTTGGGTAATCTTCACCAGGAAACTTCAGGTCTAGGCAATAAACAAATTGAACTTGTCAGCTTGCAGCAGCAGTCTAATCAACGAGAGAAACTTGCAAAATTACAAGACAAGATTGTTTCAGGTTCAAAACAACTTATACAGACTGAAAGTGAGTTTGAGCGTTTAACCGGTATTGCTGATAAGTCTCTTCGACAGGCTAAACAGCAGGAAATGTTTTGGCATTCAGGGCAGGCCATGAATCTGGCTAAAGAGCTGAAGCAGAACCAACCTTGTCCCGTTTGTGGAAGTACTTCGCATCCATCACCCGCATTGCCTGATAATAATCAGTTTGTTATCAGTAAAGATCAAGTCGAACAGGCTAGATTGCAAGCTGACAGTGATAAAGATAAACAGCAGAAAATATTGAACCAGTTGAATGAACTTAAAATCAAACAGGAACAGCTGGAAAAAGAAATTACAGAGTTAAGCAATCAACCCGGAATGTCCTCTGAATTAACCGATCATGACTTTAATGAACGCTTTGAAAGCTTAAAATTAGAGGTTCAAATGCTGGTGGAAAAGCAGGCGAGCATTTCTACATTTAATGAAACTTTGTCTGGCCATAAATTAACTCTTCAATCACTCAATAATAGTTTATCCCAGATCCAGCAACTTCATGAAAAAGAGAAACAACAACTGTTAATCGATCAGCAAGCCGTTAAACATTTAAGTAGTGATATCCCTGAACAATACCAGCTAAAAACATCTGTAGTTGAAGCATTAGAAAGGCTTTCAACTTCAGTGAAAAAACTGACTGAAAATTTTGAAAAAGCGAATTCAGCTAATCAACAATGTCTGACCCGGTTAACAGAGTTAAAAACCACTGTTGAAGATAAAAACCGGTTAAGTATCTCTCTGAGGTCAGAATTGGAAATATCTGCATCAGACTGGGAACAGGTTATTTCAAATAGTATTTTTGATACCGAGCAACACTTTTGTAATGCCTTGTTAACTGAAGTAGAACAAACTGCAATTTCTCAGCAAATTACAATATTTATCGATTTGCTGAATGACTTAAAAAGCATAATAAAGTTACAGACAAAAGAGCTTAAAGATAAAGTTGAGCCGGATATGACAGTGGTAAATCTGGCTGTAGAAGAATCTGAGAAAAATTTTAAAATTATAGAGCAACAATGGTTAAAGGTGGATAGCAGAGTTAAGCAATTAAAATCTGTAACGAAAAAACTTAAACAGGCTCATACCACCAATAAAGAGCTTGAATCCCGATATGCAATTTATGGTGTGTTGAGCGATGTGGCAAATGGTCGTACCAGTAATAAAATAAGTTTACAGCGTTTTGTGTTGAGTGTGTTACTGGATGACGTATTGATACAGGCTTCACAAAGATTATCGTTAATGTCTAAAGGGCGGTACCAGTTACTACGAAGGCAAACTAGTTCGGATAATAGAAAAGTGTCCGGTCTTGAACTAGACATTGAAGATGCCTACACAGGAAAGTCACGCTCAGTATCAACTCTATCTGGCGGTGAATCTTTTATGGCCGCTTTATCTTTGGCTTTAGGATTATCCGATGTGGTGCAGGCTTATGCAGGTGGCATAAAACTGGATACACTTTTTATTGATGAAGGATTCGGCAGCCTCGATCAGGAATCCCTCGATCTGGCGATAAGAACGCTGGTTGATTTACAGGCAACAGGACGCATGATTGGCATTATTTCTCATGTGACTGAACTGAAGGAGCAAATGGCTTTAAGGCTGGATGTTATTAGTTCTAAAACAGGTAGCCATGTAAATATAATAACCGCATGAGAAAAATAGTTCGCGCGGCGCACCCTACAACCATTCATTCTAAAATGGTACGAGTACCCAGATTTAATGTAGGGTGCGCCGTGCGCACCATTTTATTATTAAGATTAATTGCACTTGATTGAAATTTGGCAAAATGAAATACTCGCAACTGTTCCATATGAATTCTTTTGAATACTCTAAATTCCAAAATCATTATGTTTAAATTTTCAATAATGCCTGTAATTATCAGCGCGCTGTTAATCTCTAGTTGTAGTAGTTTATCTGGAATACAGCCTTCAGAAATTTCGAGCAATCCAGCAATTGATGTTTCAGGCATAAAGTCTGATTTCACTGGAGAAGAATATACAGCCCTTTGTGAAGAAGTTCTAAAACAGGCCGGTGAGGATTTCACCTTGATTGAGCAGGATACGTCCATCGCTACGCTAGATTCTGTTATGGGTAAATATGAGGGGCTACAGAAAGTTTTACAACGAGTTCGTCAAAGAGGTTATTTAAAGTCAGTTCACCCGGATGAAGATTTACGTGATTCTGCGATGAAGTGTTCAGAGAAATTTTCAGGATTTTATTCCAGAGTGGGTATGTCCAGGCTTTTCTATAATCGGCTAGCGGCTATCGATTTAACAGATGTCAGTGAAGCTGAGAAATTTATGGTCGAAACCACTTTAGAAGATTTTAAACGTGCTGGAGTTAATAAAGATGAACAGACTCGTGAAAAGTTACGCCAGCTAAGAAAAGAGATCAGTGTTATTGGCAACAAGTTCTCAAAAAATATTCAGGAGGATGTTCGCTCGGTAACAACGACTGTTGATGGCTTGAAAGGTTTACCTGCTGATTATATAAAATCTCACCCTGCTGACGAAAATGGGCTTGTTACTATCACCACTAATTACCCTGATCTTAGCCCGGTGATGAAATATGCAGAAAGTGATGACCTGCGATATAGATTGCGAATAGCATCCCGTTCCCGGGCTTATCCAGATAATGAAAGCATATTAAAAGAGCTTTTAACTAAACGTTATGAACTGGCGCAATTACTGGGCTTTGATAACTGGGCCGAATATTCCATGAGCGACAATATGATTGGAGGCCCGAAACAGGCTAGTGAATTCTTAACGACGGTTGGTCACGCGCTTAAAGAACCTGTAAAAAAGGAACTCGAAATAGAACTGGCGCAACTTCGGCAGATAAATCCAGATGCTGACATTGTTCAGGTATGGCAGTCAGGTTACGTTGATAACCTGATTCGTAAACAACTATATGATCTCGATGCAAAAGAAGTTCGAGAATATTTTGATTTTCAAAACGTTAGAGATGGAATTTTAAAACTGACTGAAAATTTGTTTGGTGTAGAAATTAGACCATGGAAAACGATGACCTGGCATGAAGATGTTGAAACTTATGAAATTCTGGAGAATGGAGAATTACTGGGCAGATTTTATTTAGATAACCATCCACGAGAAGGTAAATACAAACATGCGGCTCATTTTACTCTGCGCACGGGAATTAAAGACAAGCAAATTCCTTTGTCTGCTTTGGCTCAAAATTTCCCCAAAGGTTTGATGGAACATGGACAGGTAGAAACATTTTTACATGAGTTTGGGCACCTGTTACATAATATGTTTGCAGGAAAACAAAAGTGGCGTGGAATGTCCGGCATGGGTGTTGAAAGTGATTTCGTTGAAGCGCCTTCTCAAATGCTGGAAGAGTGGGTTTGGGACTATGACACTTTAAAATCTTTTGCTAAAAATAAAAATGGTAAAATTATCCCTCGTGAACTAGTTGCTAAAATGAATAAAGCCCGGGATTTTGGACAGGCAACGAGTACAGCAGCCCAGTTGTATTTTGCTAATCTGTCACTGAGTATTTATGACCGTGATCCAGATAGTTTTGATTTGATGACAATAACTAAAAAATTATCTGCAGAGTTTAGTCCTTATCCTTTTGTGGAAGGAACAGCATTTTATTGTAATTTTGGACATTTAAGAGGCTACTCGTCTAACTATTATACTTATCAATGGTCACTTGCTATTGCTACCGATATGTTTTCCAGATTTAAGAAAGAAGGTATTCATAATGCACAGGTTGCCAGAGAATATAGAGAAAAAGTGTTAGCACCTGGTAGCAGTAAACCAGCACGTCAAACTGTCACTGATTTTCTGGGGCGTGAGTTTTCTACTGAAGCATATATCGAAAAGTTAAAGGCTGGTTGAATTTAGCTGAAAGTCAGTGGTGTATGAAAAATACGGGAATGAGCTAAATGAAAATTGATCCTGTTACAATTCCATTAGATAAACTGACACCTGTTCTTAAGAAAGATTTAGACAAAAACTTATGTGTCTGTAATGAAGTACTTAAGAAAGATATTATCAATGCCATCGTAAATGGAGCTTCAAAGGTAGCTGAAATTAAAACACAGACCTATGCCACAATGGGAACCGGCTGTTGTACTCAACAGGTAGAACAGTTGATAGAATGTCTTTGCTCAGCAGAAATGGAGAAGTAACTCGCTAGAAACGGTATACTCAATTTATTATATATCCTCTGCAATCATGGCAATTGCACCACAGGGGCATTCAGCTTCACACATTCCACAGCCTTTGCAGTAATCATATTTAAATTCAAAGCCTTTGCCGACACCCAGTTTGGTGATGGCATTGTCCGGGCATATTCCATAACAGTTATCACATTCAAAGCAGTTGCCGCAAGACATGCAGCGCCTGGCTTCGTATTTGGCACTGTCCAGGTCCAGGTCACCGACTACTTCTGCAAATCCGCTTTTACGTCTGACGGCTTCAAGGTATGGCTGAGCTGTTCTAGGGGCATCACTGTAATACCAGGGTTCCATTTTATCGAAACTGGCTACTTCATCCTGTGGCACTGGTTGCCAGGTTTGGCCCTGTAACCAGGCATTGATGGTTCTGGCTGCTTTTTTACCATGACCCAGAGCCGTGGTGACGGATCGTTGAGAGGGTACTGCATCTCCAGCAGCGAATATGCCGTTCTGAGATGTCTGCATAATTTCATCAATTTGAATGGTGTTGTTTTCGACATTTATCTGTGGATTTTTGTTTAATATCTCTGCATCCACTAATTGACCGATGGCGAGTACAACCACGTCTGCTTCAATGGTTTCGTGTTCACCTGTTTCGACTACTCTTGATTTACCAGAATAGTATTCTTCACTGGCTTTTAATAGTTCCAGAGTGATTTGATTACCATTTATAGCCTTAATTGAACGCAAGCTTAAAATACTGGTACCTTCTTCCAGAGCTTCTTTTATTTCAAAGGGGTGTGCTGACATATTATCCTGTTCGTAGCGACTGACCACTACTACATCTTGTGCACCCATGCGAACTGCGGTTCGAGCTACATCCATGGCTGAGTTTCCTCCGCCATAAACAACCACGCGGCCGATTAACTGGTTGCGCATTTCTTGTTCGGTGTCACGTAATACTTTTAATGCATCAAGTACCTGAATGCTGGACTCTCCTTCAAATTTAATATGATTTGATTTCTGAGCACCGATGCAGATTAATGCAGCATCAAAATTTCCCTCTTCTCGAGTTTTATCAATATCTTCAATGCGCTGTCTGAATTTAAATTTGACACCCATTTGTTCAATTCGATAAATTTCAGCATTTAGTTTCTCACGGGGAAGACGGTATTTTGGAATGCCATAACGCATCATGCCACCGGGCTTTTCGGATGCTTCGAAAATAGTCACCTGATGGCCAAATAGGCGTAAATGATAAGCTGCCGCCAGACCAGCAGGGCCAGAGCCAATAATCATTACTTTCTTACCGGTATCTTTTCCGGCAGTAAACTGCCAGTTGTTTACCAGTCCCTGTTCACCAATAAACCGTTCGACTGAATTTATGCCAACGGGTAAATCGAGTTCTCCCCGGTTGCAGGTGTTTTCGCAGGGGTGGTAGCAAACCCGTCCCATAATGGCTGGGAAAGGATTGTCTTTGGTGAGTAGTTCCCAGGCGGCTTTATAATTTTCTTCTTCTGTCAGGCTTAACCAGCCCTGGATATTTTCACCGCAGGGGCAGGCTTTATTACAGGGTGGCATGCGATTCACATACAGTGGTTTCATGCTGCGCCAGCTGCCTGTTTTATTGAGGTGGCTGGTTCCTACATCCAGGGTAATGGCAAAAGGTTTGTTTTGTTCAGTCATGATGAGCCCCTAGAGCAGGTTGTAGCGTTTGATATTTTTATCTGCCAAAGCCCGAATTGAGGCCAGTTGGTGCTGATTTGCCGGTTTTAAAATATGTGAGTAACGACGTTGTAGCTGCAGGTAATCTTCTACAGGAATTCGATAACGTATTTTTGTTGAATTGATTAAGTCACCATTTTCGGCTTCAAATAATGGTACAAGACCACTTTCAACACCCATACGTGCTAACTTGATGGTTAATGCGGGATCACTACCCCAGCCCAGAGGGCAGGGCACATTTATTTGAATGTACCTTGCTCCATGGAAGCTCATGGCTTTTTCTACCTTACGTTCCAGGTCGTGTAAATCATGCACGGAAGCCGTCGCTACATAAGGAATTTCATGAGCCATGGCGATAGCGGGTAAGAATTTTCCGGTGTTAAAAGAACTGCCGGGGTTATCACCCACGGGCATGGTGGTGGATGTTCTGGCACCGCCAGGAGTAGCACTGGAACGCTGAACGCCGGTATTCATGTAACCGCCGTTGTCGTAACAGATATAAAGTACATCATCGTTACGATCAAACATGCCGGACAAAGTGGCAAAGCCAATATCGGTTGAGCCACCATCGCCGCCCTGAGCGATGACTCTGGTTTCGGTGTCACCTTTGGCTTTCAGTGAAGCTGCTATACCTGAGGCGACTGAGGCAACATTGCCAAACAGGGAATGAATCCATGGAATATTCCAGGCTGTTTCAGGATAAGGCGTGGTAAATACTTCCAGACAACCGGTTGCATTTGCAGCGATTATTTTATTATTGGTAGCTCGCATTGCGGCATCCAGAGCATAACGTGCGCCCAGAGCCTGACCACAACCCTGACAGGCTCGATGACCTGAGTCTATGGTGTTGCAGCGTTCCTGAGTTGCCTGAACGGTGCGATAATTTTCATCTAATAAGCGGTTACCGACGGTAAAGGTTCCAGTCTGATAAAATTTAACCGTTTGATGGTTGGTTCCCTGTTTAGCCATTTTTATAACTCTTTCCTGGTAAGGTAGCGTTAATGTGTTTTAGATGCGGAAACCACACCCATGTCACGGAGAATATTTTCAGCGGTTGATCCCGATGATGGTTCTGATCGCTGCCGGTTTATTTCTTTCTCTACCGTTTCAAGGTCCAGATCCATAAAGGTTTCATGTTCCAGTTCCCCCTTACTCGCAAGATCAACAATATTTTTCAGTGATTTAACGGTGATGGTACGGCCACCCAGACCTCCGATGATGGAGTTGATTTTAATGTGTAAACCATGAGTTGCCATGTGAACCTCACTGGCCAAAACTCCACCCATACCAACAGCAAAACTTTTCTCGAATACGATAATCTGTTTCGCTGATTTTAATGCGTTTCTTATAGATTTAATTGGAAAAGGTCGGAACGAACGTAAACTTAAAATACCGATAGACTGTCCCTGTTCACGTAACTCGGATGCTAATGCCTGTAAAGTTCCAACCACAGAGCCCATCGCGACAAAAACTATATCGGAGCTTTCTGCATCATAAGATTTAACCAGTCCACCTGAGTCCCGACCAAATATTTCCTCAAACTGTCTGGCCTGC
The DNA here is from genome assembly GCA_018669845.1 of Gammaproteobacteria bacterium. Lineage (GTDB taxonomy): Bacteria > Pseudomonadota > Gammaproteobacteria > JACNJF01. The sequence goes on from JABHSO010000199.1 coordinate 48,470, forward strand.
TTCTCGATAATGGAAAGTGCCTGTTGCTGTTTTTCATGCGCTAGATAACGTACTTCGGTAAATGCATCTGGTCCCACCATGGCACCAATAGTCAAAGGTGCTGAGGTATCGAGTAGTTGGCGAGGTATGAAAGAGGGTAAAAACTGATCAACCTGTGATTGTTCGGGCATATCGACTCGTGTGATCGCATGGGTCAGGATAAAACCATCCATGTTGACCATGACTGGCAGACTTAAAGCTTCGGCCAGTTTAAAAGCCTGAATATGCACATCAACAGCCTGCTGATTATTCTCCACAAATAACTGAATCCAGCCGGCATCACGAACAGACATCGCATCGGAATGATCATTCCAGATATTGATTGGAGCACCGATGGCTCGATTACCCAAAGTCATGACAATGGGCAGTCCAAGACCGGATGCATTATAAACGGCTTCCATCATATACAGCAGACCCTGGCTGGCGGTTGCTGTATAGCTACGGGCACCGGTTGCAGATGAACCGATGCAAACACTCATGGCAGCAAATTCAGACTCTACATTTTCATAGGTGCAGTTTTTTAATTCACCACTTTTTACCAGCGTGCTGAGATGTTCGACGATATGCGTTTGCGGTGTTATCGGGTAGCAGGGGACTACTTCAGGGCGACATAATGCAACGGCTTTGGCAACGGCTATTGAGCCACTTATTTGCTTTAACATGACTAAACTTCCTTTGCCTCTTCAAGTTTTTGCATAATTAGATTATATCCGGCTGTGGTTGCAGTGATATTCGGTTTAGCAATGCGACTGGGAAATTTCCCCAGTATGGCTTTTTCGAGTGCGGGAATTTGAACCATATGGCTCATGGCTGCAAAAGCTCCGAGCAGTACTGTATTGGGTTTGGGTTGTTTAATGTATTTAAGTGCCAGTTCAGTGGCTGGAATAGTCATCACATGATGTTCTGGAAACTGTGATGTTATTTCTTCAATGCCTAACTCTGCTGGAGTTTTAGAGCTATTAATCAATAAATATCCTCCCGTTTTGACACCATCGAAAACATTGATGGCATTGAATAAGGTCGGGTCCTGGATAATTAGCATATCCGGTTCCATTACAGGTTCGCGAATGGTGATAGCTTCGTCACTGATACGTGCAAAAGCCTGTACAGGCGCCCCCATTCGCTCAGAACCAAAACTGGGGAAGGACTGGGAAAATTTGCCTTCTTCAAATGCGGCAACGGATAGCAGTTCTGAGGCAGAGACTACGCCCTGACCACCGCGTCCATGAATTCGAATTTGGAACATGATTTAGCCTGATTGAATAGAAAAAATAAATAAATAGAAAGTGATTAAAGTTTAGCAAAAAATCTGTAGAGTGCTGATATATTTTGAACTTGAATGGCGTAATGTAAATGGTGTAATTATTGTTTGGAATTATATGCTTACTGTTGTTAGGAATATGCTGTTCAAGCAATTTATTCCTCAGTTACTAAATATAGCCAAAAAGTATTTGAGAGCGCAGCATATGCGGAAAGACTGGCTATTAAAAATGATATAGATCAATGGTTAGTGGGTGCATTTTGTTTAGTATTCCTGACTTGATCTAATATATTTTCAGGGTTTAATTTTGGTCTCTAGAAGGCAGATATTGCAGGGTGTTTTATCGGGGCATCGCGGACAGTTTTATCCGCCCTGGTCGATTCAATTGAAACGTTTCATTGAGTTATGTACTCAATGTGATGATTGTATAAAAAGTTGCCCTCAGCATATTCTAAAACGGAATAACGAGGGCTATCCGGTGGTTGATTATGCTCTTGCCGGTTGTACTTTTTGTGGTGAATGTGCCAACGCCTGTAAAACAGGCAGCCTGTCCTTAATGGAATTTATCGGTGCAGAGCCCTGGACTGTAAAAGCAGTAATTACCAGGCATTGCGTAAATTTTAACGGAACTGTATGCCAGATGTGTTCAGCTGGCTGCCCGTTTAATGCCATAAAATTCCGCGTCCATAGTGGCAATATGACACTGCCAGAAATAGATTTAGAGGAGTGTAATGGATGTGGAGACTGTTACCGCAGTTGCCCTAAACTGGCAATTGATATAAAACAACTTTAATTTAAGGCTTTTACCACGAAGACACGAAGCTCTCGAAGTAAATAAATCACTCTAATATTCTGAAATTAATTTATGACCACAAAATAGTTTACCTTCGCGTACTTTGTGGTGAATAGCTTTTTCTATCTGAATGCTGAAGAGTTACATTTATCCAAATATAACTGAAGGTCTGCGGTGATCAGGATTCCTTTAACCGGAGTTTTCCAGCGGTTCTGTTTCCATGAAATCTTCGATATCAACTTCTTCGTTCTCTGTGCCACAGGGATCAACCATTTGGTGCTGTTTGATGATGCGTCTCAGACGGGGTCTGGATATTCCGAGAATTTTGCAGGTTTCTCCTTTATGCCAGTTAGTGAAGTTTAATACTCTGGCAACATGAATTTTTTCCATTTCTTCAAGGCTTGTTTGAACTGGCATACCCAGGTCGCTACTTTGTTCATGTTTCTCACTGATAAATTCTGGAATCAAGTCCAGTGTGATGGTGTCAGTGGGTGACAGGGCAACAGCTTTTGTCAGTACATTTTCAAGCTCGCGCACATTGCCTGGCCAGCGATAGCTGTTGAAGGAGTTAATAACTTCCAGAGACAGTCGGCAGACAGTATTGGACATTTCCCTGTTAATTCTCCCCAGTAAAGTTTGAATCAGATCCATCAGGTCTTCTTTACGTTCCCGTAAGGGTGGAATATTGATATTGACAACTTGCAGCCTGTAAAAAAGATCTTCTCTGAATAATCCCAGTTTTACCTTTTCCTGAAGGTCATTATTGGTTGCAGCAATAATTCGGGCATTTGAATTAATGATTTTAGTGCCGCCCACGGGAATGTATTCTTTTTCCTGCAGTACGCGTAATAATTTTGCCTGGATTGCAGGTGATAGCTCACCCACTTCATCCAGAAAGAGGGTGCCATTTTCAGCCATGGCAAACTTGCCCATGTGTTTGTTGATGGCTCCAGTAAAAGCACCTTTTTCATGTCCAAATAAATCGGACTCCAGCAGGCTTTCGACTAATGCAGCACAGTTTACCGCTACATAAGGTCCATCGGCACGATTGCTTGATTCGTGAATTGCCTTGGCGACCAACTCTTTACCAGTACCACTTTCACCCGTGACCAGGACGTTAATCGGTTTGTTTGCGATTAAACCGATAGTTTTATAAATCTCTCGCATCGCGCTGCTGTGACCGGCCATGCGATTTTGGTTATTCTGGGTTTTGTTGCTATCTTCTTCTGGAATCGACAGGTTGGTGTTTTCTTCGTTAGACCTGATTAACGTCCGCTCTACGGCCTGATCCAGTTCGTTGATATCGACCGGTTTATGTATGTAATCATCGGCACCATTTTGCATGGCAGCGATGGTTGTTTCCATATCATGATAGGCGGTGATCATGATAATAGGGGTGCCGGGCACAACTTCCCGGAAATCGGGCAAGCTTTCAAGTCCTGATTTATTGGGCATCTGGTTATCGAGTATGATCAGGTCGATTTCATTTGATGCAGCGGCCAGTAACCCATCATTGACACTATGGGCGGTGATTACATGATGAGACATACTGCTATAGTGCAATTGCAATGTTCGACATATAGCGATGTCATCATCAATAATCAGTAGTGTACTCATAACCTAATAAATCTCTGGAATGAAAAAACATAATACTCCTGGCGTAATGAATTACTCATTGCGCTGGATCAATATTTAATTTAACTATAGCCGTAGTGCCTTCATTTTCTCCGGCCTGTAACTGCATACTGCCTTGCTGTAATTCTATAAATCGTTTTGCAATAGCGAGTCCAAGCCCAGTACCTTTGGCTCGACTGGTATAAAAAGGCTCAAACAATTCATCAACCTTATCATTATCGATTCCACAACCATTATCCTGAATGGTTATTTTTATATAGGAATTTGATTCAGTGAGGTCTAATTGAACGGTAATATTTATAACAGGTGTTACATCATGCAGTGTTTCTACTGACTGCATGGCGTTTGTTAACAGGTTAGATATGATCTGACGCAGTTTTCTTGAGTCAGCATTGATAATTGGCAAACCTTTTTCGTACCAGGTATTAATTTTAGCGTTAAATGAATCAATGTCTTTCTGAACAAGTCCTATGCTGTGTTCAACCACTTTCTTAATCTCTACCCATTCGAGCTTAACGGCATCCGGGCGGGAATAACTCATTAAATCTTCCAGTATTTCTTCCATATAAAGTACTTGTTCGAGTGCTATCTGATTTATTTCAACAGCGTCATCATGGCTGATTTTGTTAGATTGTTTTTGAAAAATCTGTAAGCCCATTTTGATGGATGAAAGTGGGTTACGTAAATCATGGGCAATCATATTAGCCATTTTGCCAACGGTATTGAGAGCCTGGTTACGGCTTATTTCGTCATTACGTTGTAGCAGTTCCGTTTCCAGTTCTATGCGTGCGGTTAAATCAATAATGGCTGAGATATTTAATTTTCCTTCAAGCGTAGGGGCAGAGCTGAAACCTACTTCAACGGGAAACATTTCTCCTGACTTTTTATAAGCCAGGAAATCCATGCTATTGGTTGAATTTATAGCTGAATTGTCCAGTGTGTTTTGTTTTTGTGCTATCAACTGTTTGGATTCTGTATCATCAGGAATGATGATGTTGATTGCCTGACCTACCAGCTCTTCTTCTTTATAGCCATACAACTGTTGCAGGGTATCATTAGCGAGTAAAATTGCTCCGCTAGAGTCAGTCATGACCATCGCAACAGGTGCTGAATTGAAACAATGTTTAAAACGTTCTTCCAGCATTTTTTGTTCAGTAATATCTTCTTTGACGGCCAGAAAATGAGTAATTTCACCTTCCGGGTTTCGAATGCCAGAAATAGATGCTGATTCCCAGTAAAGCTCGCCATTCTTTTTCCGGTTATGAAAAATTCCTCGCCAGGTTTTACCCTTTCTTACCGTGTTCCATAATCTAGAATAATCTTCTGGGCTTGTTTCACCCGATTTAAGTACACGGGGATTAAGTCCTTTAATATCATCGAGTTTGTAACCGGTTAAATGTTCAAATTTTGGGTTTATATATTCAATTTTGCCATGTTTATCCGTTAACATGACAGAAGCAGGGCTTTGTTCTACTGCTTCAGAAAGGTGGCGAATTTTTATTTCGTTTTCACGATACTGGGTAATATCTTCACCCATAAATATCAGCCCAATTAAATTACCTTCGGTATCTGTCATCGAAGTGTCATGCCAGCGAATCAGATATTCTCGACCAACTTTATCCTGTAGCCAGCTTTCATGAGTGGATGTGCTTTTATTATCATCTTTAGACTGCTGGAATATTTTGGCGCAGGTATTTTTATAACGGTTAACAACTAGAGTTTCTATCCAGTTTTTGCCGATTAACTGATTTCTTTTCCAGCCTAGTAAATTAAGTAGAGAATCGTTACAGAATGAAATGTTTCCCTGCAGATCAACTGCTAAAACGTTTAACTCAATAGATTCCAGAACTTTTCTAAAGTGCTGCTCAAACTCTACCTGTATTTCTGCTATTTGATGATTCACTCTTAAGCGAGCAATGATATGTGTACCTATTAGAAACAATGTGAAAATAACCAGGTAAAAAAACATATTGTTTCGTACAAATATTTTAGGCAGGCTACTCAATTCGCTCGGTGAAATATGTGCGATCAGGTTCCATGGATGATTTAGGTATTCGAGTCTGGTCTGGCTCTGGTCATATTCTTTGCCCAAACCGGTAATCTCCAGTCCGGGGTATACTGTTGAATAGCTGAATAAGCCATTAGGTGTTTCAAACTGACCGGACTGATTGCTGGATACCTGTTTCCATTCTTTCTCAAAATCTGTTGCAAAACTTTGTTCCTGGCCAAGCATGAAACCCCATTCAAGATCACGATTATGGTGACTCAACCAGTAACCGTCATGATTCAGTAACATGACATTTTCTGAGATATTTGAGGTTGCCGTGCGAAAATTATTAAGCAAACGATTACCCAGATAATTGAGGATTAGAACACCGACTTTGGACCCTTTGGAGTTGAAAACAGGCGTACCAAATCGAATGACAGGTTTTAGTGGAATTTGGATTTTCCCGTGTTCTACATTCAGGTCAAAAGGAGAAATATATATTTCATTACGTTTTAACTGGAAGCTTTCCTTAAAGTAATATCTATTTATCTTGTTTTGTAGACGGTCTTTTTCGACAATGATGGATTGCCCATTTTGATTGTTTATTCGAATTATTTCCTGACCATTGATATCGATGAATCGAATATGGTCATACACAATTTTTTTATCTGAAAATAATTGAAAATCATTGGCTAAAATTGTTAGGTTAGTATCATTTAGCTGATCAAAATAACCGTGTAATTCGGCCTGGCGAGCCAGAAAATTAACATCAGACTGGATATTTGAAAGCTCAGTTACAATGCTGGTTTTACCGAGTTCCAAATTTAATAACTGTTGGCTATTGCGTTGGTTACTGGTGGTAGATATATAAATACTGTAGTGAATGGAAATAATAGTCAGAAGTATGATTGTGCAGATCAACGCATACCACAGGCTTTGCTGTAGTATTCTCTGGTTTTTGCTTAAATGGTGATCAGGGCTATGGCTTATCATAAAATGAATTTTTTAATTACATTGATTAAGCATCAGGTAGTTTAATCGACGAAGATAATCCGGCTTGCTTTCATCCTGTTTCATGGGGTGCAGGAATAGTAATTTGGCTGCAATCATGGTTTGTCTGCGGTGTTCATTCTGAATGCTGGCTTCATCATCCAGTAATTTTGATAGTTGACGTAATGCCTGCTGCGGGTCTTTGCAAAAACGGGGCAGAGTTACATTACTGGCATACCACTGGGCCATCAGTGATACAGACAGTAGTGCAATTAAAACAGGGATAATAACTTTAAGGGGATTGAAAGGCGGTTTGATTTGCTCTTCAATCTGATCTTGTTGCTGAGCCTGTTGATTCATGACATGACTCGCTGAGCATGTACAGAAACTGCACTTTCTGTTTGATGTGTTTGTGCAGAGAGATTTGAGCAAACCTTATCTGCAACCGATTTAGACTGAATAATTCTATCTCGAATTGAAATTCCATTCAGAAAATTGGATACAAAATACAGCCCATTTGATTCACTGGCTTGTGATTCAATAGCTTTTGATAACTGGTAGTATTTACCATGATATAGAGGTAAACCTTGATGATGACGGTTTATTCTGACCATTTCAGGTGACTGTTTAATACCGGTGAGTTTTTGTAAAGTGGCAAGTGTCTGGTCAATTAATACATCATCAGAACTTTTAAGGGCATTTATCTGACAGCCACCGCCGACAAAATTGCTGGTGAGAATTTTATTTTCAGGTGCACGGTGATTGACCAGATTACTCATCCAGAGACTGCCTCGTATAGCCATTTTTTCCCGGCTGGGAACCAGAAAGCCATTCCCATCCAGTGAGTTATTCAACCCTGTTTTATCAAAGCCCATGTGAATCTGGGCGATTGGGGCATATTCGATTTGATCTAGAAGTTCGGCAAGCTCTGTTTTAACGGGTTTAAGCAGTGATGATGATACGTTAGCCGGAGTAGAAAATATGACCTGTTTAGTCAAATACTGGTACTCGGTATTATTCACCTTGCTGGTTATTCTCCAGCCTGATTTTGCGGGTTCTATCGCTAAAACCTGTTGCCCGGTATGAACATCGGTTAAAGGATTTTGGGAAAGCATATTGGTGAGTGTTTTCATGCCACCGTTAAATGAAAATGCTTCCTGAGGTAAACCTTTTTTGCCTGGTATGAATTTTTTAGTGATGATGCCAGCGGTAAAGCTACCAAAGTTTTTTTCCAGGGCTGTAAGCCGTGGCAAAGTACTACGGGCACAGGCTTTTTCTGGATCACAGGCGAGAACTGCTGAAACATAGGGATCTATAGCAAGATCCAGAATTTCCTGACCTAGTCTACGTCTGATAAAGTCAGCTACTGTTTCGGAATCTGAGTGGGAGCGAGACCTGAAAGGTTCGGACAGTAGTTTCAAACGGGTTTTTAATGAGAATAAATCTGAAAATAAAATGCCTCTGATGTTTTCTGGAATTTGTTGAAGACGGCTATTTTTTAATACATAACGTTTGGAAATTTTGTTCCTGTTGATTTTGTAATCCAGCAACCCTGAATGAGTCATAAACTTGCTGACCAGAGAATTAAAGTTGAGCACCATAGCTGCTGCATGGTCGGTCACATAACCATCCTGATTCGTCGTATCGATCAAACCACCGGTTTTGTAAGACTGTTCCAGAATCGTTGAGCGAATGCCTTTTTGAGCTAACCACCAGGCTGATGATAATCCGGATATTCCACCACCAATAATCAGAACATCGGTATGCCTTATCATGGATTTTCACCTGATTCTGAATCTGAATTGGTGACCGTTTGGGGGCGTTTCCAGGGTAGATTATTACCAAAACGTTTAGCTGAAAGTTGCTGCATATGAGCAATGGTGATTAATTCTTCACCCAGATCCAGAACATAAGTTTCTGTTCTCTTTTTAACCATGTTACGAATGAAGCCGGGAATACGGTTAAGTTTTTTGCTGGCATCATCTGACCAGATTAAATTTGCAGTTTCAAAATCAGTAACAGGTTCGATAATGTCACCATGGTGAGGAATATAACCACAGGATGTATCTTCATCCATCAGTTGTTTGCCTGCTGCGAGTGGCCTGGCGCGACAACCTCCACACAGTTTTTGAAACTCACACTCTCCGCATTTTCCGGTTAACTGCGGGTTTCTTAGCGAGAGGAAATCTTCAGCGGTATTCCAGATGGTTTGAAAATCCTGTTGTTTGATATTGCCGACAGTTTTTTCGATATACGGGCAGGCAGTTACATCACCTTCGGGTGTTACACGACAATAATGAGTGCCAGCGATACAGCCATCGCCTTCCTGCCCACTGATTCGATTAAGAGCAGATTCGGGAGCCATTTGCCAGGCCACTCTTTTGAAATAGGGCGCACAACGAGGACGAATTATCAGGTTTTCATATTTGTTCTGACATTCGATGATTTTTTTGATGCCTGCTTCATAATTGACAGTAGAAATATTACCGACCGATTCGGCACGTCCTGTACAGATAATGAAAAAGAAATTAACCACTCTGGCACCGGACATTTCGGCGAAGTTAATAATATCTTCAATTTCGTGGTGGTTATCATCAGTAATGGAAAAATGTATTTGAAAATCCAGCTGGTGTTTGCGGCAGTGTTCAATGCCTGACATGGTTTTCAACCAGCTTCCAGTTTGCCCTCTGAAAGCATCATGACGAGCAGGATCAAGTGAGTCGACACTGATACCAATGCCCATAGCACCTGCATTTTTAAGAGAGATAACACGACGTTCGGTAAGCAAAGCACCATTACTGCCGATGACAACCATTAGTCCGAGTGATTTACCGTGGCTACAAAGCTGTTCCAGATCTGTTCTAATCAAAGGCTCACCACCGGTTAGAACAATCATGGTGCCTTCATGGTGTTGGGCTATTTGATCGAGCAGATCTTTTACATCCTGAGTTGATAATTCATTTGCAGAAGGTGTGTTTAGTTCATCAGCATCCAGATAACAATGCTCGCAGGAAAGGTTACACCGTCTGGTCAGGTTGATTGCAATAATCTGGAGTTGATTAGTGTCCATCGTCTAAAAGATTTTCTCACCGCAAAGGACGCTAAGGTACGCAGAGGAAACCAACATTAAATTGTTTTGTTTTTCCTTTGCGAACCTTAGCGTCCTCTGCGGTAAAAATGGTTTTTTACAGTTAAGCATTATTCCTCGGATCATCTGGATCCAGGTGAAATTGCTTGCTTTGGCTCCATTTGCCTTTAATGGCTTCGACTATTTCCAGGGTAATTTCAGTTTTGTTGTTTTGGTTCGCCCAGGTTTCTATCTCATGCACTAATATGCCTCTCACCATGTCCGGGGCATTGGCAATGCTGTCTCTGGCATCTTGTTGCCAGTCGAGAGTTTCAACGACTTTAGCGGAGCCTTTCTGGAAAGTTTCCAGAGTAGACTTAATGAACTCTTTGTCTATTGACGGTAAGCCCATTTTACTGGCGATTGTTTCCATTGCATTAACGGTCATGTCTCGGCAGTAACCTTCAGGAACATTGTTTAATAATTTTTTACTGCCTTGTAGCCATTCTACTGTTGAAGCTGTTTCTTCCTGTTCCAGAGTCATTCCTGCAAACGGGCATTTACTGGCTTTTTTCGGAGCTGGCTTTTCCCCGCTTTTTACCTGTTGTTCCATGGCCAGACGAGATATTTCCAGACCCTTTTCGGCTACTTCGAGAGATATGCTGGTGATGTTGTTGTCAGTGGCATAACTTTCAATATTTCTTTTTGCCGCATCTCGCATAAATCCTTCGGGTGCACGCATCAGTCTGGCTATGGCAGCTGTTTCCCAACGTAAGTGTTCATTGTTTTGCTGTTGAACAAAGGTTTTAATATGTTGTGTGTCGACCTGAAAGGTTTTATCGGCACGGGCTTTTTTCTCTGCCCGACCTTTAATATTCTCTCTTAATGATGGGTCAGTTATTGATTGTAATAACTCTTCTGCTTCACCTGTCCAGGTCATGGGTTTCGTAGTGACAGAAGTTTTAAGCTCACCACGGTCAGCAGCTTCGACGATTTCCTGTATGGCATTTTCTGCATGACCTGGCATCAGCTCGGCTGTGGCGGCTTCTACAATACTTTCGGTGATGACGGTATGACCTTTTTCCTGGGCATAGCGTAATATCGCCATTTTGGCCATAGGGCGGACAAAAACGGGGACTTTTAACATACGTTTCTCTGCTTCAACTGACCAGGACGTGGTTGCCGCAGCGATTCTTTCAATACGGGGTTGATGCTCCTGCATGCCGAGCAAAATGGAGCAATTGATATTGCGCAATAAATTTTCGGCATTGCCGCCTATATCCAGTTCCGGATCGGCGTGTATCCCCAGTTTTCCAATAATCAGTAATGATGCATTGACCTCGGCTACATATTTTTCAATAGCATCGTAGGCTTTACCATCGAGTAATTTAGTGTCAATGCTAATGCCATAATCTTCAGCAATGGATTCAGCAACATCAAGATGTCCCTGATAAATTTTAGCCAGACCTGAATCGATAATGTCTTCGTGCAGTTTTTCCTGTTCCTTGAATTTGAAAACCTTTCCGGCTTCTTCTGATAGTACGTCGGCAATTTTATTAAAGGCGACATAGTGATAATAAGGATCGAAGGTTGAAATAACCTTGAGTTCTACGTTCCATTGTTGTGATAGTGAAAATGCGCTGAGCAGGGCACCATAGGATTTTCTGGAGCCATCGATTGCAACGACGATGGGACCTTTACTGATTAATTTTTGTGGCTGCTTAATGACCAGTGTATCAATATTTGTTCTGCGCACTGTCCTGTCACAAACGGTACCTATCCGGCTTCCTTCTATAGCACCGACACCAATAGAACCTAAAATCAGCAGATCATAATCACCTTTGTTGGCTTCATTCACTAAAGCGCGGTAGTTTTTTCCTTCGAGAGATGAACGGTAAAATTCTATGCTCTCCAGGTGACACTGTTTATCAATTTGATCCAGATAAGATTCGGTGATGATCGACAAGCCCCGGGTGATCAAGTCATCATGAACTTCGCGTTGGTGTTCCAGTTCCTGTTCAACTCTATATTGTTCGGGTAAACCACCTTCCATTTGACGAAAACGTATATCATGCATTTTGGCTGCGTAGGCATGAGTTCCCGTTATTTTACTGCCCCAGGCTTTTGCCAGCTGGACTGATTCCACTATGGCCTGGTTAGAATGATCGGATGAATCTACAGCTACCAGAATAGACTGGTATCGGGTTAATGGGTCGAGGGATTCATCTTGTTGAGGTGCTGTAGCCGTCATAGAATTGCTTATCCAGTTCAGGGGATTGATTAAACCTGGCTATTAACCAAATAAAACCCAGTATCCAAAAAGATAGGTAATTACCAGAATATTGATTGCAGCACCGGCAAAAACAAAATAATCAAAACCTGTCAGGTTCTGTAACCACTTAAATTGAGTCATAGAGATAAATATATTTTTACCACGAAGTACACGAAGAGCACGAAGAAAATATTGGTGAATAGTTAAATATTTTTCTTCGTGTCTTCAGTATATTTCGAACCTGGTCTTATTTCTTTTTAAACATAAAATCAACAGTTTGGGAATCTCCCCCTGCTATTGTTGCTTTACCTTTTTGAGTTCCGAGAGTTCCGTGGAAAGCTCTTACTTTATATTTTCCGGCTGGAATATTGTCAATGGTGTAACTTCCATCGTCAGCTACTTGTGCGTAGTAAGGGTTTTTTGCAACGAATACAAAACCGTGCATGAAATCATGGGCGTCACATTCGATTTTCATGCCCACACCACGTTTAAGTTTGATTTTTTTGTTGATGGTGCCTTTATCGGGTTGACTGATATTCATTACAGTCTTTTTCGCTTTACCGATAATTTCATAGCTGTGGATATTATGCAGTACGGGATCTTCATTGATGATGGCCGCATTGCCTTCGTTGTGCATGATTTGCATGTAAGGCAGAAATTCACAACCTTGCTGTAAAATTTTAGAGTCTGAATTCGCCTCATTAAATGCTTTACCTTGCTTTACTTTATCCAGGTAAACAACGACGTCAGTTAAAGCTCCGCCGTTAACTCTTACGTAATCTATTTCGCGGTTACCCGTTCCACAAACGTCGTTATCTTTTGAAATTTTGAATACCAAAGGAGAGGGATCTTTACCCGTGAATGATACTTTACCGGAAATGCTTCCTCCGTTGGCAACGTCAACAACTTTATATTTTGCAGCCAGTACAGCCGGGCTAGTGCTTATGGCCAAAGTGAGGCCTGCGATTATAGATAGATTTTTAAACATATGTTTTCACCTTAAGTTTTACAAATTTTAGTTTTATGATGCTTCTGCTAGTGGAACAGTTCGGTACATTTCTTCAAGCATTTCAATAGCAAATCGTCTTTCATAGCTTGTGGGTAAGTCAGAGAGTAACTCAACCAACCTTGCCGTACCCTGAACAGGTTCGATGGCTTTTAGAACCAATGCCATGTCACGTGTTCTGCCACCCTGATTATTAAAAGGGCATTGAACAATTTGCTCTATAGCTTTCGCCATTAATTCCTGTTGCTGATTAATTTCTTCTGCCATGAGACAGAGTTTAAGATTGTTTACTGCACTATAACGAACGCCTGGATCTTTGTCCTGAAGCAGGTCGATTAAAACATTGACCCATTCGGTCAGGTTTATTGGCATTTCAGGAACATGTGCATTTTTAAGCAGTTCGTCGCCGTTTAACTCTAGCTCGGTAATGGATTCTATTGCCTGGATGCGAATCGCTGTGCGATTATGCTCGAAGGCGGTCATTAAAATGGGTATGGCAGCCCTGTTATGAATTGTGCCCAGAGCCTTGATGCAAGCAAGTTTCAAATCCCATTGCTCATTATGGAATTGGGTGATCAGGCCGCCGTAAGCATATTCGATACCGCCAATTTTGGGATTATCCATGGCTATTTGTGCAATAGAATCGGCAGCATAGGTACTAAGCTTTATGTCAGCTGAGTTCAGTGCTGTGACCAGGCTATCAACAGTCCGTTTTGCTTTGTCTTCATTCAAATGGTCAGGCAGTTTTGCAAGTATTTTTGCAGCCAGATGTTGTACATCCTGGGCCACGGAGATTTCTTCATTTTTGTTTTTAAACAGCCATTCACTTTTAGTGACATTATCCTGTACAAGATTATGAAATTCCTGCATCTCGGGATCTTCTTCGGTTTCTGGCTCTGCCTGATTTTCCTGTTGCTGCTGGTTTTGTTCAACAAACAGACTATCCTGCATGATTGATTCCAGAGTCGATAATGCTTCAGCCGGTGCAGCTTCTTCTACTGATTCATCCTCAGTTGCAGATTGTTCTGTATCTTCTGATGTGTTTTCAGTCTGCTCGGGCAATAAAGAAGATACTTCAATTTCCAGAACCACACGGCCATTTAAAGTCTCGTTGATGATATCTATCGGTGTTTTAACTTGAGTCGAATCTAACTCTGTATGTTCGATACTTTTTTCCATGTCCATCAGTGCCTGCAAGGTTGTAAGCCTGATGGGTTGATCGTTATGATTAATCAAACGGGTCATTATTCGAGATATATTGACGTTCCATCTGGATATCTGTGCCAAAGTACTGATGCAGGTTCTAAGGATTTTTTCTGAGATTTTAGGTCTTGATATAAGTTGTATCAGGCTCGCTTCTGAAGATTCTTTATTCGTTAATTTCAGTAATAAAGGTATTGCAGCGAGGATCACTATTTCATTTTGGTCATTAAATGCTGTAGTGATATGGTCCAGCAATTCTTCATCACTGAGATTGACGTCTTCAGCCTGTAGAGATTGTAAATAGGTCGATCTAACATCTGCGTCTGGATCGTTAAGTAAACGCTCATTTCCCTTGTCATCGGTTTTTTCCGATTTAACACCAGCACTCAGAGAGTTATAAGCAATAATTGCGGCTTGACGTACTTTTTCAGAACGATCTTTTTTTAATAACTCAATGGCTGGCAGGTATTTGGTTGCCTTTCTTGTCACCATGGCCTGCAGTGCATAAAGACGAACATCTTCAGATGCATCGGTAAAAGCTGAGGATAATGCTTTTAATGATTTTTTAGTGGAGGAAAATGATAATGCGTAAGCGGCTCTTCTTCGTGTAAGAGCAGATGCTTCTTTCAAAAGCCCAGTGACTCTTTGTTCTCCCTCTTCTCCAATATTGACCAGTGCATTGAGAATGACATGTTCAATATCGAGAACATCATCACTTTCGAGTAAATTCATTAATACCTGAGTGGCCGGCTGTGCTTTCATTTTACCCAGAGCCAGTACAGCTTCTTTCTGCATATCCCACCAGTCATCCCAGTCTTCATTGCTATCAATAATCATATCTTCAGGATGATGCTCGGCAATTTCTATCAGAATGGGGATACTGGTAGGGCTTTTTATATCACCCAGTGCTTTAACGATAGCTGTTTTCAACTCTCCATCAGGGTCATTCTTTAATGACTCTATCAATTGGGGCACGACATGAGTGGCATTTAACTTACCCAGTGCTTCTGCTGCATCGATACAGACATCAATATCTTCATCCCGTAATTTTATGACAAGATCATTAATGGCTTCAGTTGCACCAATGGTGCCTAGAGCGCGGCTGGCATTACATTTATCGACTTCATCGCCATTGTTTAACAAATCTCGTAAGCTGTGAACGACATTAGCTCTTGACTCATTTGACGTTTCGATAGAACTATCTGAATTTGTTGTATCGATAGAGCTATCTGTATCTGCTGTTAACACAATGTAATACCTGAATTAGAATTTAGCCATATTAAGCATAAATAGTGCCAATAAAAAGTTGTTACTAATTAACTCATTGAAAGATAGGATATTAATTGCATTTTACAGGTTCGGTTTTGCGTTGGCGTATGTGTTCAATTGAATGAATTGTTCTATTCATTTTGAACGTAAATTACAGTTGAACAAAACGTTCAATTTATAAGGGTGGCATGATTTGATCAGCTGAATTGGGCATTTTGAACATTTCGTTAATTATTTCTTCTTATCGTGCTTTATCTGAATTGTTATAAACTAAACCCCTTGATGTAGTATGTTTATTACTAAGGTATTGATTTAATGAATAAATTAACACATTAAGTGATTTATAAATGTATTTATGTTTAGTATTGGCAAGAAAATTGCATTTGGCGGTATAAACATTATTAGGAAACGTTATGTCTGATATAGAAAACGAAGCGCAAACAACTGGGCAGAATGCTGGTGTTAATGAATCAGTAACCTGGGGTCCCAAATTGTTTTATGGCGTTCTTATCGCTGTATTAGTGTTTTTCTGGTGGATGGTGATTTATCCACACGGTGTAGCTCCAACTCATTAAGGCGATCTGGTTCAGATAATTATAAATAAATGAACACATGAGCAATAAATGGGACTTTTAGATCCGGTATTGAATAACTAAGGTCCCAATTTAATCATTTTTTAACGCTGATATCGCTTAAAAGTATGCAACAGAAGGTACAAACAAAATGAATATGAAAAATCCTCTGATTAACTGGGTTCTCGCTATTGTGATAGTCGTAGCAGTATTTTATGGGCTAAACCACGGGGTGATGTCGATGCAGGGCTTGCCATTAAATGTTGATTTAACGCCTGTTCAATAAGGGTCACCTAAGGTAACACTATGAATTCAGATATATTAAATAAGAATAAAATCAGGGTTATTCTGAGCCTGTTATTTGCTCTGATGTTGGCAGGCATGATTTCTGTGTCGGTATCGAATGAGGTTTATGCCGCTTCAGAAATAACAAGTATCGAAGATAGAATCCGCTCTGTAGATACGGGTGGTCTGTCGGCTGATCAATTTAAAGTCGAACCGAAGTCTGTTGGTTTTCCTCCTTTTGCAGCACCAAAATTAAAAGCCAAAGATTACTCTAAAATTATGGGTGTAAGCAGTCGTTCAATAGTCTGGGTTGTGGCTCAGATGCACCTGTTTTTTGCTGCATTCGTACTGGCCGTTCCACTTTTTGTACTGGTCATTGAATGGATTGGTGCGAAGTCGGGCGATGAGCGTTATGACGATATGGCGCATGAATGCATGAAAATCAGTATGACTGCATTTTCTATTACGGCTATTTTTGGTGGTTTACTGGCCTTTGCATTGTTCATTCTGTATCCGCAGTTTATGGGATATATGATGAATGTTTTTAATACTCAGGTGCTGGTGTATGCACTGTTATTTTTTGCCGAGAGTTTTTTCCTTTACCTCTATTATTACAGCTGGTATGCCTACCGCTGGGGCAACAAAAAATGGGTACATCTGACTCTGGGTTTAATGCTGAATGTAGTTGGAACGACTATTTTATTACTGGCTAATGCCTGGGTCACTTTCATGATGGCTCCTACCGGAGTGGATGATGCGGGTGCGGTTACCGGTGGTATCTGGGAAATAATGAGAGGGCCTCTCTGGAATCCCATCAACTTACATCGATTCATTGCTAATATTGCTTTTGGTGGTGCTGTTATCGGTGCATATGCTGCCTACAAATTTCTTTCTGCAACTGATCTTAAAGCCAGGGCGCATTATGACTGGATGGGCTACACCGCCAATTTCATTGCTATTTTAGCATTCTTACCGTTGCCTTTTGCCGGTTACTGGTTGATGGCTGAAATTTATGCTTATTCCCAGCAAATGGGTATTACTGCGATGGGTGGAATACTGGCCTGGTTGTTTATTGTACAGGCAGTGTTGATTGGCACTATTTTACTGGCTGGTAATTATTACCTGTGGTCGGGCATGTCGAGAACGAAAGGGTCTGAGCGATATACCTGGATGATCAAATATATCGCGATGGTGCTAGTAACCTGCTTTCTGATCTGGGTGACACCTCACACGTTGATTTTGAGCGCTTCGGAAATGAAATTGCTGGGCGGTAGCCATCATCATTTGCTTGGACCCCTGGGCATTATGCCGGCTAAAAATATTGCGGTTAATCTGATGTTAATTTTTACTTTTCTTTCTTTTCAATTATACCGGAGATCAGATAAAGAAATCACTGTGGGTTGGGCAGGTTTTGGTAATGCATTGATGGTGAGCATTTATGTTGTTGCAATTGTTAATGTCATTTTTGCTGGTGTGTATTACGGCTATTTCACCAATACGGTTTATAAGGTGGGTTCCAGTGTGGCCCAGGTCGTTTCAACGTTGGTGGTTATTATTGCAGGTGTTGTTATCGATACCTATATGTTTAAGGGTGCGAAAAAGTTGCCGTCTGAATGGGGAAAAGTTTCTAACCGGGCTCAATATGCATTATTTGCATTACCTGTTGCTTTCACCTGGTTGATGGCACTGATGGGTTATGTACGTTCTTCGGTCAGAACCAACTGGCATGTGTACACGGTGATGAAAGATAACTCTCCAGATAATTATATTCCGGCCATAGGCTTTGCAGGCAATATGATGACTATCGTGACGGTGTTGTTCCTTATATTTGTATTGTTTATTTTCTGGGTGGCATCTTTAAGTGATACAAAGCAGCCTAAACCTGATTTTCTGACGGGAGATAAATAATGAATCTCAGCATCAGAAAAGTCCAGTCCGGTGCAGTTTTATTCAATGTTTTACTGTTCAGTTTTTCTTTAACCCTGGTGTTTACGCTGGTTGCTAATTTACTGCCCCAGGTTGAAGGTGAAGCACCGGTCGAAGTAGAAATAGATCTGAGTGCAATGACTATGGATGGTTTTGTGTCACTCGGAGAAAGTATTTTTTCCGGTAAAGGAACCTGTACGTTATGCCATAACAACATGGGACGGGCGCCTGATATTTTACAGTTAAATATGGTTGCTACTTCAACCGAGCGCATGGCTGATGAACGTTATAAGGGAGCCGCTGCTTCTGTTGAAGACTACATGCGCGAATCAATGCTCGATCCTAGTTTGTATGTAGTAAAAGGTTTTGGGCAGAAGGGCAGCAACGATACTGTTTCACCCATGCCGACGGCAAATAAAGCGCCTATCCTATTAACCGATGTTGAAATGGATGCTGTTATTGCTTTTATGCAAGCTAAAGATGGCAATGATGTCACCGTTGCCTTACCGGAAGGTTTGCCTGAAAAATCAGCAGAAGAACAGGCAGGGGCTTCTGCTGTAGCAGCTGTACAAGGACCGGCTGAAACGGCCGAAGAAGCTTTAGGAAAATTTACCTGTACAGCATGTCATGCAGTAGCTGGTAGTGAATCAATGGTGGGTCCAGAGTTAAATGCAGTCGGTAATCGGCTGGATAAAGATAAAATCCGTGAGAGTATTCTTAACCCTGAAGCGGTGATTGCTGAGGGTTTTGATGCAGGCATGATGCCGGCAGATTTTGCAAAGAAAATGACAATAAGCGAGCTGGACATGGTTACCGAGTACTTACTCAATCAAAAGGGAGGGCAATAATCATGCGTATCCCTGCGTTATTACAGGCCGTTCTGGTTATCGTCATTGCCTATCTGATTTTAGATAATGCATTTCCACCTGTTTTACCTTTAACACTATTGATTCAATATATGCTGATCACTGTGGTCGGTGTGTTGTTGTACTTTTCTTTTGATGATGATCGTTGGGCTGAGTTTTTATCACCGATTCAAGCTGTTTTACGTAATGATAATCAATGGCTCTTACGTGGATTTTTCCTGGTAGCTATTCCAGTTCTTGTCGGCTGGGTTACTTTTCAGATGGTCAAACCATCACTCGATTCGCCTATCGAACTGCGTCAGGTACATCCGGCACCACCCTCCAGTCTGAACGTTTTTAATAAAAAATATGATTTAACTAAACTGGAAAACCCTATTCGTGCTGAAGTTATAGAAAAATACCCAACCGATAAAGATGGCGCCATGCAGGTTTATAATGACGGCGTGTTAGCGGGCAGGGATGTTTATTATCAGAACTGTTTTTATTGTCATGGTGATTTACTCGATGGCACAGGACATTTTGCCGATGGTTTTACCAATCCTTTGCCGATCAATTTTCAGGATGTTGGAACGATAGCGCAGTTACAGGAAGCCTTTTTATTCTGGCGTATCTCTACCGGTGGACCTGGATTGCCAAAAGAAGGAACACCATGGAATTCAGCTATGCCAGTCTGGCATGAATACCTGAATGAAGATGATATATGGAATGTAATTACTTTCCTGTATGACTATGTTGGGCAGGTACCCAGAATCTGGGATCAGAAACAGTCAAAAATTGCTTCTGCCATTAAAGATGATCTGGTTTCTAAACGTGCCACTATGATGGGTAAGGAATTGTATGATTTACGTTGTACTGTTTGTCATGGCGATCAGGGCATGGCCGATGGTGTTGCAGCAGAGCGTATGTATCCAAAACCACGTGATTTTACGTTGGGATTATTTAAGTACAAAACCACACCGGGCTCGCTGCCAGCGAGTGACGATGACCTGTTCAATACCATTAAACATGGATTGATGGCGACAGGCATGCCAGGCTGGAGCAGTTTATTGTCAGATGAACAGATAAAAAGTCTGATACCCGTACTCAAAGGTTTTGATATTGCATCGACCTGGCCCCCTGAAGATGCTGATGATGATGCTTTCGATGACGATGGACGATATACCAAAGATGATTTTATTTCGATTACCGAACGTGAACCATTTGAAGGTGCCGTCGATTACACTCCTGAGTCATTAACTCGAGGCAAAGAAGTTTTTGATAAAGCCTGTAAAGAATGTCACGGAGCTACAGGGCGAGGCAATATTACTTCAGGCAAGAGACTGGAAGATGACTGGGGTTTTCGTATCTGGCCTCGTGATTTAACCAAAGCCTGGACTTATCGTGTGTCTGAAGTTGCTGATGCCGATCCAGTGAAAGCTCGTAGCCAAACTATTCAACGTATTTATGAACGTTTATCAATAGGTATAACCGGAACGCCAATGCCTGCTCACCGTGCAGTGGAAGAAGGTAATAAAGATCCAATCAGTTTAGATGATCGTTGGCATGTGGCTAATTATGTTTACTCCTTAAGAAAAACCGCTGGCCCGCTACCGGGAGAATCGAATGTTTTATCTGCCAGTAAAGTTACCAGCTTACCGACTGATGTGAACTCAGAACTATGGGATCAGGCTAAGCCAGTTACATTTAGGCTGGTGCCTAATATCATCAAGGGCGAACGTCATTTTACCCCGTTATCTGATGCGGTTACGGTACGATCTGTTTATAACAAAGATAAAATTGTATTTTTACTGGAAGTTGATGACAGAACAGACAGTCGTCCTGGTGAAGAAGTTTCTGAAGGTATTCAGGATGGCAATTTAACCATGTATCCAGATGCACTGGCTGTTCAATTTCCAAAACAGGATGCTTATGAAACGTCTCCTGTGGTGGTTAAACCTTTATATCGTCACGGTGATAAAAAGCATGAAACCACTATCTGGTACTGGAATGCAGGTAGTATTGAACCTGAAAAGAAATCTATGTCAGTTTTGATTGATGCAAACGGCCCTGATCAAAAACTGAAGTTTCGTGAATCAGGAGACATGAGTGCAGCTGGTTCATGGACTCATGGACAATGGAAAGTAATGTTTACCCGGCCTCGAATTAGTAATGATGGTAATGATGTTATTTTCGATGAAGGTCAGTTTATTCCAATTTCATTCGCGAACTGGGATGGTAGTAATGGTGAAGTGGGTTCCAAACATACTCTGACTACCTGGTACTGGCTGGTATTACCTCCTGAAACCAACTGGACAAAGGTTGCTGGTATTCCACTGGGTATTGCCCTGTTTATATTCCTCGCTGGTTTAATGTTAGTTAAATCACAACGTAAGTTAGCTAAAGAGTAGCTGGCTGTATATTTCCAGAATGCCGGGTGAACTCGTAAATAGCGGGTTCACCTGGCATGCTTCATTTAGAAAATTAAGCATTTTAACTGACCTCGGCCATTTTTTTTGCCGAGCTGTGCTTAGTTTTGTCAGGTTCCCTGATATTAAATTATCATGGTAAATAGCAGGTTGGTGCCAGGAGCCAATATTGATTAATTACTCTAAGAATGAGAATATGTTAAAAAAATAATACGGTATATCACATTATTCATGCGTGTCACATGCTTACCTGTTAGCTTTAAAATGCTATACAACACATTTTCTGATTTCTTATATTTCCAAATAAACGGGTAGAAAAATATTATCAGTTGTGTGAGAAAATACTCAATTTCTCACAGTTATCATGGTGGATTATTGATCTAGAAGATGATCCAAACATTTTCTACTGTAACCAGACAATGTGTGAAACCTTCTCACTGGATCATAATGTTATTCAACATTCTGTGAACCAAACCTGTCCAATTGCCGGTGACTACAATACTAATGTAGCTATAAGGTGCTCAGAAAAGGCAAGGCATATTTTTGATGAATACATCAATTAAGGATTGGAGCTATAGATGAGTACAATAATCGTTTTCCCTATTATGATTCAAGCTCTGCAGAGACAAAATATTTTTCAAGTCGTGCGAGAGCACTGATTAAAGATGAATCTGGAAATTCAACGTTATTAGTCGGCATTATTGAACATGAAACAGTCAGCGCTGAATTATATGAACAAGCTAAAACTGACAGTCTAACGGGCCTAAGTAATCGCAGGGAATTTGATTCACAGCTCGACTTTTTAATCAAACTTGCGAAGCGTGAGAGTCGACATGTTTCACTTATTATGTGTGATGTAGATCATTTCAAACAATACAATGACCTACTAGGACATTATGCCGGCGATGAATGCCTCATTCAAATCGCACGTTCAATTTCGGATATATGTGTGCGTTCATCAAATATTGCATGTCGATACGGTGGCGAAGAATTTTCCGTAATTATGTATGGAGGTGATAATGATGCTTCCTTTTTAGCCGAATCCATTCGAAAGGCAATATATACCTTGGGTATTTCGCATCCTGCACTGAATGATTTACCTGTAACCCTCAGTATTGGTTACCACTCAATGCTTCCTGACTCAGAAAGTACCCCAAGAAAGTTAATTGAATATGCAGATATGGCACTGTATGAAGCCAAAAGGAATGGGAGAAATACTTGTGTGCAATTCAAAGTACCCTAATCAGTAACAGACTTACAATGTGTTTATTGCTGACCAGTAACCGACACTGTAGGGAAGTTAGGCAAAATAAAATCTAAAATGAACATGCTTTTATGCTATACCTCAATATCATAAGGGTATAAAAAAACTATAAATTTGTATCAACTATACTAGATTTTATCTTTAAGCCCCTATGTCTGTGTGAATAATTAAATCCGGGAATCTGTATGTATAGGTTAAATCTAAAATTCATATCAATACTATTTATTCTACTATTTACCATTATCAGTTCAGCGCTATATCAGCAACAAAAGATGAGTGCAGTTAATGAAGCTGAAAAAAGAATAGAGATATTTATGAAAAAATGGCTGGCTCTATTTCACTATGTTGAAGTTGAACAAAAAGAGGTTTTTTACCAACTCGAAAAAGAGGGTACCTTAACAAAGAAAAGCTATTTTAATCCTAAAGTCTTGTCATTCACTTACATTGCCAGGCAAATTCAGGAAAAATATGAAGAGAATGAAAAGGCCAATGGTAAAATACCCTATAACTACCGCATCGCTGCAACAACTCCAAGAAATTCTGTAAACCTTGCCACTGAGCATGAAGCAGAAATTTTGACCCGGTTTAGGAATGATGAGATAGACAAGTTTACAGAGTTTTTATACCGGGATAGTGAAAAATTCTATACTAGCTACACGCCTATTGAAAGAACAACAAAAAGCTGTATGCGCTGTCACAGTACACCTGACAAGGCACCGACAGGTTTGGTTGAGCGATATGGAACAGAAGCTGGATTTGGAGAATCAGAAGGAGTGATCAGAGGAATGATCATAATGGAAATACCGTTTAGTGAAATTGAAAAAGAAGCCTTTAATAATTTTGCTTTAACATTGTTTATTATCATTTTTGTTTTTGCTGGTTTTTTTATGATTATTAAAATTCTGATTACAAAAGATAAAAAACTTCTAGAAATAAATAATGAGCTGGAAAAACTATCCAATACTGACATGCTCACAAATATTGCAAATCGTCGCTATTTCGATAAAAAATTAAGCCAACAGTGGAAGTTAATGGGCAGGGTTAAAAAACCTATTTCTTTAATTTTATGCGATATAGATTTTTTTAAAACCTACAATGATACCTATGGGCATCAGAAAGGAGATACATGTTTAGCTCTGGTTGCACAAGCCATATCCAGCGCTGTCAAAAGACCTAATGACATCGTTGCACGCTATGGAGGAGAAGAATTTGTGATTGTGCTTCCAGATACAGATAATAATAGTGCGATCAATATTGCTGAAAAAATTCAAAGGAATGTAAGTGATTTAAATATTAATCATAGTGCATCAACTGTATCACCCATAGTTACTCTTAGTATGGGGATAAGTACTCTGCTTGTCACAAAACATAATTCTCACGACACACTTTTAGGATTTGCAGATGACTTATTATATCAAGCAAAAGATGGTGGTCGGAACTGTTATAAAGCAGAAGTTACAAATTGATATAAGTCATGTCAGCTTTGGAAAAATAAAGAACTGGCCTTTTTATCCTGACTTTATATATATTATTCCATGATATTCGATAATAACTACTATAATTAAAATGATAGAATAATATGAATACCTGAATTTCAGGGTATCGCAGTTAAGTCTGAATATATTCCAGAATGGACTCAAGTGATTGGTTAAAAATATTAACTTTTCTTGAGGTAAGACGTGACCATTAGCTTAAAAATAAGTCAAAAATGGGATTATTATCTCTTTTTGCTTTTGCCTGTTTTATTGTTAACGATCATATTAGCCTGGAAATTTTACCAGTTTGAATCAAGAGAAGTGGGGATTCCGGATAATGTGTTACTTAAACCGGGGAAATTGATTTCAAAAGAATTCGAACTTATTAAAACTCATACTCAACTGGGTGTCGATATACTTTCAGGCAATGATCAATATTCCCTCGCATCTCAGGTTTGTTTGCATCACCATGATCGTTGGGATGGTGAGGGGTATCCTACCGGTCTGAAAGGCGAGGAAATTCCTTTAATCGCTCGAATAGTCTCAGTAATCGATGTGTTTGATGCCCTGATCAGTAAACGTTGTTATAAAAAAGTCTGGAAAATAGAAAAAGCAATACAGGAAATTGAACTGGGCTCAGGTAGTCAGTTTGATCCTAAAGTAGTTGATATTTTTCTAAGCTTACACCAGCAGGGACGTTTTAATTCTATCATTACCTTGTCAAATGATTAGTGATTTCGGCAATACTAAAAAACCAAATATCAGAAAAAGTATTCTGCTACCTTTTTCTATTACATTCTTTTTACTGTTAATAATTTTCTTCATAGTTATTACTCAATTTCAATGGCAGAGACTAGAAGAGAAAACTCAAACTGTTATCGAAGGTGCCCAGTTAGAACTCTATGATGCAATTGATCAGCAGATTACTTTGCTCAATAGTCAGTTGTACTTTATTTCAAACCTTCCCTGTACTCAACAGGCATGGAAAGCTAAAAATAAGGACCAACTTCTTCATTGTAATGAAGCAATAGCTGAGGAACTTGTACAACAATTTAATATTATTGAATTTGATTATTATAGTAGTGATAAAATCCGTTTTCTTCAGGTTATTGAAGAAACTTCTGATGATCACCATAATCAAAAGCAGACTTTAAAGCGCTCCTTTAATACGGGTGAGTTCAGTGCTGGTTTACTACTATCGCAAGATGGTGATATTGAACTTAATGCTGTTCACCCGTGGGTAATAGATGATTCTATTGTCGGTTATATAGAACTAACCAGTACAGTTACACACCTGCTTGAACAATTAACGGTTACATACCCTCTGGATGTACTTTTATTACTCGCAAAAGAAAATCTTAACAATGATGCCTGGGTACAACGCAGGGATGGGCTGGGTGAGGAATGGGATTGGGACCAATTTAATTTAGTGGTTGTGAGTTATGGAGATAATATTCTGGCATCCGGTAATTTCATGGATCATCTAAAGTCAGGGCTTGACCAGAAACCTCTGCATTACATTAAGACAATAGTTGATGGGACTCCATATACTTTAGGCATGGTGCCTTTGCTGGGTGAGAGTGGAACCACTATTGGAAATATAGTATTGCTTCTTGATGTATCTTCCAGTGATGAAAAAATGAACTCGGCTCTGTTTATTTATATTTTCGCTCTTGTATTTTCAGGGCTGATTTTACTTTGGCTGTTTGATTCAAAACTTGGTCGTGTTGAAATAAAAGTAGCACAGTGGGGAAAAGATCTGGAACATGAAATTGTGGAGCGTCAATATGCAGAAAAAGAATTGCAGAAATTTTTCTCTGCTGTAGAGCACACGGGTAGCGCTATAGTAATAACAGATAAGCAGGGTTCCATTGAATATATTAACCCCAGTTACTCCAATATGACGGGTTTCAAAAAGGGAGAAGAAATTGGCAGCAAGCTAAGAGAACTTTTCTCAAAAGATATTCCAGATGATATTAAAAAGAATATTTGGCAAAAAATATCTTCCAAAAAACACTGGAGAGGTGAGCTTGAAGTAACTAATAAAGATGGTAAAACACTCTGGATCAGGGTTTCAATATCCCCTGTTCTAGATGAGAAAACTGGAAAGGTATCTAATATTATCTCTGTAAGTGAAGATGTTACTGAACGCCGAAATGATCAGGCAAAAATTGAACATATGGCTTTTAATGATACCTTGACCAATTTACCTAATCGTAGACTTTTCATGGAACGCTTGAGAATAACCCTGGAAATGACTCTACGAAGCAAAGGAAATGCTGCATTGTTATTTATTGACCTGGATGGTTTTAAGAATGTTAATGATACGATTGGACATGATGCAGGAGATGAACTACTTAAAATAGTCGCTAAACGTCTCAGCGAACCACGTCGAGAATCCGATACTATTGCACGCATTGGTGGAGATGAATTTACAGTTATTTTATGGAATTTGAGTTCTGTGGATGATGCTTTTAAAGTTGCTGAGAGTATAAACCAGGTTTTGAATAAACCCTTTTTGATTCAGGGTCATGAAGTAATAATTTCATCCAGTATTGGTATAGCAATAATTCCTCAGGATGGTGAAGATGTTGAAACAGTATTAAACAATGCTGATCAGGCTATGTACTGTGCAAAAAGAGATGGAAAAAATACTTATAGACGTCATGGAGTTGATTGTAATAGCTAAGGCTAGAGCTGTTAGTTGCTCGTTTTTATCAATGTATACTAAAAGCGATTTTGAAAGTGACTTGTTACTTCCTCCATGTTGAGTAGTTAGTATTGTTTAGTGAATTTATTGGTCTCAGGTCGCTAGTTAAAACTATGCGCTTCAGTGCAAGGCTTTAGCTGCTACACATTATCTGGAAATGAGTTGCAAGTATTGTTGAAGTTATGGGTAGGGTGTGCCGTGCGCACCATCGGCGTTAGCACTGAAATTCAGTGGTGCGCACGGCGCACCCTTCTATGAGGACTCTCTTGTCAACTGCTTTATCTCTATCTAACTTGTCGTCGTTTTTTCATGTTCTTACCTTTATTGGTTTAACTACATTATGCATTGTTGCCCAGGTTATGTTTATTTCGTCAGACCTATA
>JABHSO010000218.1 GCA_018669845.1 Gammaproteobacteria bacterium
AAATTCGATAATAGCGGCGAGTAGTGCATCTTTTTCACCCTCATAACCACAGGCTTTAGCGGCCAGCATGACCAGCATAGGACGTAATCGTTTACCACCACTGTGAATAATGTGCTGACTCAACTGGTTAATTAAAACCACATCTGAACTTAAGTGTTGTTCAATGACCCCGTTGACACGTTTCATGTCGGTAGCGGTAAACTGTTTCAGACTCTCAAGGGTAAAAGGTTCTAGAGGTAAATTGCTGGTTTGACTCATGATACTCACATAAAGCTTCAAAAAAGTGGTTAGTCAGTGTCTGGTAAAAACACGCTTTTACCATGAAGCACACGAAGTGCACGAAGGAATGTGTTTAAAAGTCTTCGTGTACTTCGTGTACTTCGTGGTGATTAATATTTTTACAAATGCATAATCAGTTTAGCAAAAAAAAGGGCGGATAAACCGCCCTTTTTTCAATCCTTTTTTTTACTTAGTTCTGAGCTTGATAATGCGCTATCAGAATTTCTGCTACTTCAGGACGTGAAAACTCTTTTGGTGGAGCTTCGCCATTAGCCAGCATTTCACGAACTTTAGTACCTGATAACAGAACGAAATCATCTTTTTCGTGATCAGGTGCTTCACACATCATCACAACTTTATCTAATTTCTTAGACCAGGCTGTGTGATCAGCATTAAAAATTTCGATATCCAGAGCGCCTGCAGGAACTTCATCTTTAAAGATAGTCTGGGCATCAAAAGCACCGTAGTAGTCACCAACACCAGCGTGGTCACGACCGATGATGAAGTGCGTAGCACCCATGTTTTGACGGAAGTAAGCATGTAAAACAGCTTCACGAGGACCGGCATATAACATGTCGAAACCGTAACCTGTAACCATTGCACTATTAGGTGGGAAATAAACTTCAACCATTTTACGAATAGCTGCATCACGAACAGGAGCAGGGATATCACCTTTCTTTAATTTTCCTAACAGCATGTGGATAACCAGGCCATCACAACCTAAACGATCCATTGCCATGTGGCATAACTCTTCGTGTGCCAGGTGCATTGGGTTACGAGTCTGGAAAGCAACTATCTTTTTCCAGCCGCGCTCAGCGATTTCGTTACGAATTTCAACTGCAGTACGGAAAGTATCAGGAAATTCATCGATGAAATAACTGAAATGTAGAACCTGAATTGGACCGGAAACAGCAACGTTACCCTGACCATTGAAAGCAGAAACACCAGGGTGCTCAGCATCATCGGTACGGTAAACTTTATCAGTCATAACAGCCATTTGTTCTGCTGAAACAGTTTCAATGTTCTCAACATCCATAATTGCCAGAACAGGGTTTCCTTCCATATTTGGATCACGCAGTGCAATACGCTTTGCATCACCGATAGCATCAGCGCTATCCAGTAGACATAAAACAGGAACAGGGAAGAATGAACCATCAGTCAGGATCATTTTTTCAGCTGCGCCCATTGCGTCAGCAACGTTCATAAAGCCTTTAAGCGGGTTGAAGTAACCTGCACCCATCATGACTGCATTACCTGCTGCCTGTGAGCTAATAGTGACAGAAGGCAGAGTTTCTGCTTCTTTGGCTAATTTAGAATGTTCTTCAGTGTCATATACAAAGCGAGGGTCTAACTCGTTGGAACCAACTGGTTTAATCATGGGAATCCTCCAGATTTTGGGGTAAAAATATGCTCTCGTGATATAAATCAAGAGCGAGCATGCCTGAAAATGGCTGGCAGATTAACTGTCTGACTGTTCAGATGCAAGCGTATCTCTCTATGCCTTGATAGAGGTCATTTATATATTGAAAATTAAATTTAGCTATTGAATTGCAGAAACTTGATATTCAAACCAAAAATTGAGCCTGATTACTGACAGCTAGAGAGTGAATTAATAACAGGATCCAGAAGATCTAGTATTGTCTTGTGTTTATTACCCTCGCTCAGCATGTTGATGACTTTCGTTTCAAGCTGAAACTTCTTTGCTGTCTGTTCTGCCTGTCGACTCAGGGGTAATGTTGTGACAAGTAGGCACTTTGCAGGTGTTTTCTCAAGTTGACTGTGTAATTCAGATAACCGCTTAATGCTACTGCCCTGGTCATGATTATTTCTCAGGCTACCCATATTTTGCAGTCCGAAACTGTGTTCGAAGTAGGTCATAAATTGATGGTCCAGAATATATCGGGGTTTAATGCCGCGTATTTTCTGTAGTGACTGCTGCTTCCACTTTTGAATTTTATGAGTCAGCTTCATTGTGTTTGTTAGATAAACCTGATCATTTAATGGATCCAGCAGGGAAAGTTTTTGAGAAACCAGCTGAGCTATTAATAGAACATTTTCCGGGCTTAACCAAATATGTCCATCAATATCATGATTTTCTCCAATCAGGCTGCTTGAGGGCAAAGCGTCCGCCAGTTCTAGTTGTTGAGTTTTGGACGGTAAAATATTTTGTAATCGACCTAAACCTGTTTCAAAGTCATTACTCACCCAGATTATCAGATCGGCTTTACTGGCTGTTTTTAACTGGGAGGGTTTGAGCTGGAAGTGATGAGGTGACTGATCACTTTGAATCAGGGATTCTGACTCTCCGACTCCCTGTAGGATTTCATCGGTAATTAACTGTAAAGGGCGAATAGAGGTAACAATCTTGAGGTTATCCGTTGCTAAAAGTTGAGTGGGTGAAAATAATAGGGCAAGAATTAATATAAAAGGCATGGTGCAGTCAGGAATGAAAAAATGTAATAATATTATACTTTATTAATACTGTTTTGGTCGCGTGAATAATGTCACTGGTAAGTACAAAAAATTTACATTATAAAATTGGTGACAGGCAAATCTTGCATGACATCAACTTCATGATAGAGCCAAATCAAATTACTACTATCATTGGTCCCAATGGTGCAGGTAAATCTTCACTGGTGAATATTGTTATCGGACTGAATACTCAGTTTGATGGGGAACTTCAACGAAAGCAGAATCTGACTATCGGGTATCTGCCACAAAATTCTAAAATTAATCCATTAATGCCTATCACGGTGAAACGATTAATGTCGCTGACTCGTAAAGTGGCTGATAAAGAATTGACCGAAGCTCTGGAAAAAACAGGTGCTGCATCGTTGCTTAATCTGCAGGTTAAAGATTTGTCGGGTGGTGAAACCCAGCGGGTAATGCTGGCACGTACTCTTCTGGGTAATCCTGATTTACTGGTATTGGATGAACCGACAGCGGGAGTCGATGTGACGGGGGAAGTGCAAATGTACGATTTAATCTCACAAATTCGTGACGAAACTGGCTGTGCCATTTTAATGGTGTCACATGATCTGCATCTGGTGATGTCAAAAACTGATCAGGTTTTATGTCTCAATAAACATCTATGCTGCTCAGGTAAGCCTGAATCGGTCAGTAAACATCCTGAATACCTAGCATTGTTTGGGGGTAAAACTGAGTCCATAGCGGTGTATACACATCATCATGATCACGTACATGACCTGGACGGTGGCTGTGATAGCTGTGTGCATAATAAAAATAGTCCGTCATAGGTAATGCCAAAGGTTTTAGCTGTAATCAGTTACCAAGAATTTTTTGAGAAAAGCTGACAAGCTGATCTGTCCAGATGTAAGTTAAGATCATCAATATTGGAATAATAGTGCTAAAGCCACCCACAACCCATCGGATCATCCGGTTAGCCTCGTTAAGCTGCATGAAATGATCTATCACTAGCCGTGCTTTCAACAGGGTTATCATGGCTATCACCACGGTAATCCAGAAACCTGGCTGAGCGTGTTTACCCATTAATGCACCGCCTAGTGTCAAAATCATCAGCAGTAGCCAGGC
>JABHSO010000143.1 GCA_018669845.1 Gammaproteobacteria bacterium
TAGCTTTTGCCGCAGATGTTCCTACGCAATTTTTTACCGAACATGTTGATTTTTACCTGATAGTAAATACAGAGTCAGAATTTGAGAGTAGCGAAAAATCATTGCTCACAGCAGCCAAGCTTTGTTCAAGAGACTCTGTTGAAGTTTTACAGGAGCGCAGTTTGCCAGGCGTTGGCATGATGTATATGGCATCGGCACCACCGGGGTTACCGCGTCGACCTAATTCCTATTTTCTCAGACTTGATATTCACGATGACCAGTGGTCATCGGTAGTCAGGCAGGAAAATATAGCGCTGTTATGGAATGAAGCGCCTGAAGATACAAAAGTCGAACTGGTTATAGTGAGAAAATAAAGTGCGTATTGTTGATTGCTTTACGGATGTCATTTTATATACCCGTAAGTTTGTGCGAGGGGAACTGGATGTGCATGCTGCAGAAGTTGTGCGCCAGGAAATTATAAATTTATTCGAGCGTAGCCAAACCCTGGCAGAATCTCAGGGTATGTCAGATGAATATTATCTCCAGGCTAAATTTCCCGTGGTTGCACTGGTTGACGAATTGTTACAGTGCTCAAGCTGGGAAAATAAATCTGCCTGGCAGTTAAACCCTCTTCAACGCCAATTTTTTGATACCACAAGTGCAGGTGCAGAATTTTATGACCGACTGAATGTATTGAATAAGTTTGGGCCTGATCGTGATATTCGTGAAGTGTATGCACTGTGTCTTGGGCTGGGATTTAAAGGTAAATTTTTTCGTGGAGAAGATCGTAAGGCATATGAAGAGGTAAAAGCTTTTAATTTAAGTTTGTTGTTGCCAGACGAAGCCCAGAGAAATATAGATTCTGCTACTTTATTTCCTTTTGCTTATAAAGGGCATGAAGATAGTGATGACCATAGCTTTAAAACACGCCTTAATATTTACCCGATCATTGTTGGAATCCCCATTATTGTCATAGTTTCGCTAATGATATTTTATCAATTGAGTATTTCAGCCATGCTGGATCAAATACAGAGCCTGTTGAATTATTAGCTTATATGAAAACTTTCTTTACCATACTTCTTTATATATTCATCATCCTGCTTATTGGAGGCATCATTTTTGGTGTTTCAATCTTGCTGGAAAGACCACTAGAGGAAGCGGCGATCATATTTGGTCTGGTGATGGCGGTCTGGTTACTGATCATCCTGATTAAAAAATTATTAATTTATTATCGTGCCAGAGCACAAGTACTCAGAGTATTAAAGCAGGAGCATGCAGAACGTGATGCTGATCTTGGTATGTCACCCAAACAGCTGACCAAAAACATGGTAAAAGGCTGGAATGCGGCTGTTAAGTCTCTGAAAAAATCTCATTTAAAATTACGAGGAGATCCTCTGTATGTACTTCCCTGGTACATGGTTTTTGGAAAGCCAAGATCGGGTAAAAGCACTGCGTTAAAAAATGCTAAATTACTGTCTCCTGCCATGGAGCTATCCAATCATGAAGAAGGTTCTACATTAAACCTCGAATGGTGGTTATACGATAAGGCAATAGTCATCGATACGGCAGGTCGCTATGCTGTGCCTGATGTCGATAAACGTGACCGCAAGGAATGGTCAACTTTGTTGCAAATGTTAACTCGGCACAAACAGAAAGAGCCACTGAATGGACTTGTGCTGGTGGTTACAGCTGACCGTCTATTGAACGATACTCCTGAGCAACTTATAGAGGAAGGGCTGCAAGTACGAACTGGCGTTAATGACTTGATGGAGCAGCTTGAGATTCGTATGCCGGTTTATCTGATGGTGACGAAATGTGACCTGATTGATCAGTTCAGTAACTGGTGCCAGTATCTTCCTGAAGACTCACTTGATCAGGTGATGGGTTATTTGTGTGAAGAGGATGTAACAAATATAGATGAAGCACTGGACCATGCTTTTGACAAGGTGCTTGATCGACTGAAAGAGTTGCGTCTACTGATGATGGAACGTGGTGACTATCCGGATGACAGCCTGATCGAATTACCGATCAATATGGAAAAATTACGCAAGGGTTTACACGCCTTTGCTCAAACAGCTCTGAAAGATAACCTGTATCAGGAAACACCAAAATTTCGTGGTTTATATTTTAGTTCCAGCCAGCAGGTTGAAGTTTCAGCGGGTGATGAGAAAGTTAATAATAAAGGACATTTCCTTCATCATTTATTTACCCGGGTTATGCCACCTGATCGTGGTTTACTGAGCACCCTGCCTAGTGCAGAAAGATTACGACGAGCTGTAAGAAATTATGGATTCAGTACCAGTGGTGCTGTGCTTGCTTTATTTATTACTTTATTTTCTTCGGCTTATTTTACAGATCGTGACAGTATGGATGACCTGTTGCTCAATCATTCTACGATTAATTTGGCTCAAAAACATATAAATCTACAGTTAAATACATTGAACAGGCTGAATACGTTAATTGGTGATTTAACAGAGGTTGAACAGGGTTGGACTTTACCGTGGTATGGATTGGCTGAATCAAGTCCGCACAATGTACGCTTAAAAAGGAATTTTTTGGAAGCGTTTAATACTGAGTTACTAAAACCTCTGGATGCAACACGATTACGAATTAGTGATATGACCAGCGAACAGAGAGCTTTTCTTGTTTCCGGTATTGTTCGCCGACTAAATCTGGTTAAAGCTAAACTGGATGAAGATCATGACGCTTATGATAAAACTCCGGAAATTCCGCTGGAA
>JABHSO010000047.1 GCA_018669845.1 Gammaproteobacteria bacterium
GAATCCTAAAACGGATGTACAAATATTTCCTATTCCATTACGACCCATTAAAAGAGGAATGGTTGAAAGTGCTTTAGCATTTGCAGCATTGATAACAGATGAATCTAAAGCTATACCCGGCAAATTAAATGTATTTGTCGACTTAGGACGAACAGGTTCCAAACAAATTATTTCGGTAGAAGATCCTCTTGTTGCTCAGCAAAATACGGATTCTGGTTCTACATCAAAGACACAACAAAACTGGTTTGAGAGTTTGAAAGATAAAAAAACTTCGACTGACCAATACATGAAATTGAAAAAAAATGAATAGTAAAGAGGTAGTCTGTTTTGGAAAATAAATCAGTATTCTGGCATCAGGGTTTATTCCTGCAGCCTCAACATTTTCAGCTTGCTGATCGCTCGCAGGAAGCCCGGTTATACCCTTATCAAAACTACTTGCAGCCGCATTTCTGGGGTGTCTGTCAGATTCAGATGTTAGCATCATCTTTAGGACATAGAACCTGTGAAATTGAATCGGGAGAATTTATATTTCCTGACGGGACTTTTATCTCTATTCCTCAAAATTCTATAATATCTCCGCGCTCTTTTGAAGAAGAGTGGGTTGACCCTGATAAGCCGTTTACTATTTACCTGGCACTGCATAAACATAGCCAATACGATGATAATGTTAGCGTGTTAGCCGATTTAGGTTCGCATCAGGATGTAACTACTCGTTATGTGACGACGACAAATCCTGAAAATATTAAAGATTTATATGCCCAGGGCCCTGAAGCTCAAGTCAAATTTTTACGTTATGCACTGAAGATTGTTTTTGATAACGAAAAAGATGAAATGAATGATTATGACCTGATACCAATCTCTCAGGTGATCAGAGACGGTGATGCCATCATTTATAATCAACAATATTTACCTCCAAGTATAACGATCTCATCAACACCCGAATTATTTAGAATCATTAAAGAAGTTAGAGATGAAATTACGGGGCGTGCCATGCAGTTGTCTGCATACAAAGCTCCTGTTCATGCCAAGAAAGGTTTTGATGCCAATTTACTGCGTTACAAAATGGCATTGCAATCATTAAGTCGTTTCGTTCCCCGGTTATTCCACATCACTGAGTCCGGGCAGGTACATCCATGGGATGTGTATGGTGTGTTACGTGAATTGATCGGCGAGATATCGACTTTTACCGACCGCATGACATTGTTAGGTGAAACCTATGAAGGTGAAAGGCTGTTGCCGGGTTATGAGCACACTGATCTGGGAAACTGTTTTTACTCGGCCAGTAATATTGTCAGTCAGCTATTGAATGAAATTACCATTGGGCCACAGTATCTGGTTGATATGAAGAATGATGGAATAGCATTTTCTGCCGATGTACCAACACAGTTTTTTACCGAACATGTTGATTTTTACCTGATCGTAAATACTGAATCAGAGTTTGAGAGTAGTGAAAAATCATTGCTTACAGCTGCCAAGCTTTGTTCAAGAGACTCTGTTGAAGTTTTACAGGAGCGCAGTTTGCCAGGCGTTGGCATGATGTATATGGCATCGGCACCACCGGGCTTGCCACGGCGACCAAATTCCTATTTTCTCAGGCTTGATATTCACGATGACCAATGGTCTTCGGTGGTCAGGCAGGAAAATATAGCGCTGTTATGGAATGAAGCGCCTGAAGATACAAAAGTTGAACTGGTTATAGTGAGAAAATAAAGTGCGTATTGTTGATTGCTTTACGGATGTCATTTTATTTACCCGTAAATTTGTGCGTGGTGAACTGGATATTCATGCTGCTGAAGATGTACGTCGGGAAATTATAAATTTATTTGAGCGTAGCCAAACCCTTACAGAATCTCAGGGTATGTCAGAAGAATATTATCTGCAGGCTAAATTTCCTGTAGTTGCACTGGTTGATGAGTTGTTGCAGTGTTCAAGCTGGGAAGATAAATCTGTCTGGCAATTAAACCCGCTTCAACGTCAGTTTTTTGATACAACCAGTGCAGGTGCAGAATTTTACGATCGATTAAATGTATTGAATAAGTTTGGACCTGATCGTGACATTCGTGAAGTGTATGCACTGTGTCTTGGGCTAGGTTTTAAGGGTAAATTTTTTCGTGGAGAAGATCGTAAGGCTTACGAAGAAGTAAAAGCTTTTAATTTGAGTTTGTTGCTGCCAGACGAAGCCCAGAGAAATATTGATTCTGCCACCTTATTTCCTTTTGCTTATAAAGGACATGAAGATAGTGATGATCATAGCTTTAAAACTCGTCTTAATATTTACCCGATAATTGTTGGTATACCCATTATTGTCATAGTTTCGCTAATGATATTTTATCAATTAAGTATTTCAGCCATGCTGGATCAAATACAGAGCCTGTTGAATTATTAGCTGATATGAAAACTTTCTTTACCATACTACTTTATATATTCATTATCCTGCTAATTGGAGGCATCATTTTTGGTGTTTCGATCTTGCTGGAAAGACCTCTAGAGGAAGCAGCGATCATATTTGGCCTGGTGATGGCAATCTGGCTACTGATTATTCTGATTAAGAAATTAATAATTTATTATCGTGCCAGAGCACAGGTACTAAGAGTTTTAAAGCAGGAGCATGCAGAGCGGGATGCTGATCTTGGCATGTCACCCAAACAGCTGACCAAAAATATGGTAAAAGGCTGGAACTCTGCTGTTAAGTCTTTGAAAAAATCACATCTAAAATTACGTGGAGACCCTCTGTATGTACTACCCTGGTATATGGTTTTTGGAAAGCCAAGATCGGGTAAAAGCACTGCGTTAAAAAATGCAAAATTACTGTCTCCCGCCATGGAGTTATCCAATCATGAAGAAGGATCTACTTTAAACCTCGAATGGTGGTTATACGATAAAGCAATAGTCATCGATACGGCAGGCCGCTATGCCGTGCCTGATGTCGATAAACGTGACCGTAAAGAATGGTCTACTTTGTTGCAAATGTTAACTCGCCACAAACAGAAAGAGCCTCTTAACGGGCTTGTACTGGTGGTTACAGCTGACCGCTTGTTGAATGATACTCCAGAGCAA
The DNA here is from genome assembly GCA_018669845.1 of Gammaproteobacteria bacterium. Classification (GTDB taxonomy): domain Bacteria; phylum Pseudomonadota; class Gammaproteobacteria; genus JACNJF01. Next base: position 3,058 of record JABHSO010000047.1, read on the forward strand.
CTTATAGAAGAAGGGTTGCAGGTACGAACTGGCGTCAATGACTTGATGGAGCAGCTCGAGATTCGTATGCCAGTCTATCTGATGGTTACAAAATGTGACCTGATTGATCAATTTAGTAACTGGTGCCAGTACCTTCCTGAAGATTCGCTTGATCAGGTGATGGGTTACCTGTGTGAAGAGGATGTTACTAATATTGATGAAGCACTGGATCATGCTTTTGACAAGGTGCTTGATCGACTCAAAGAGTTGCGTCTTCTAATGATGGAACGTGGCGATTATCCTGATGATAGTCTGATCGAATTACCGATCAATATGGAAAAATTACGCAAGGGTTTACATGCCTTTTCTCAAACAGCCCTGAAAGATAACCTGTATCAGGAAACACCAAAATTTCGTGGTTTGTATTTTAGTTCCAGTCAGCAGGTTGAGGTTTCAGCAGGTGATGAGAAAGTTAATAATAAAGGACATTTTCTTCATCATTTATTTACCCGGGTTATGCCGCCTGATCGTGGATTATTAAGTACCCTGCCAAGTGCAGAAAGGTTGCGACGAGCTGTCAGAAATTATGGTTTCAGTACCAGTGGCGCAGTGCTGGCTTTATTTATTACTTTATTTTCTTCAGCTTATTTTACAGATCGTGACAGTATGGATGATCTGTTGCTTAATCATTCAACTATTAATCTGGCTCAGAAACATATCAATCTCCAGTTAACTACTTTGAAAAGATTGAATACGTTAATTGGTGATTTAACAGAGGTAGAACAGGGTTGGACATTGCCCTGGTATGGGTTGGCTGAATCGAGCCCGCACAACGTACGATTAAAAAGAAATTTTTTAGAAGCGTTTAATGCTGAGTTACTAAAACCTCTGGATGCTACACGATTACGAATTAGTGATATGACCAGCGAACAGAGAGCTTTTCTTGTTTCCGGTATTGTTCGCCGACTAAATCTGGTTAAAGCTAAACTGGATGAAGATCATGACGCTTATGATAAAACTCCGGAAATTCCGCTGGAA
>JABHSO010000137.1 GCA_018669845.1 Gammaproteobacteria bacterium
CGGCAGTCGGCAGTCGGCAAAATTTTCAATTATCATTATGACTGTCAAGTGTTTTTGACTTACGACTTACGACTTACGACTTAAAACTTAGAAAATATCTTCCTCGATAGCTTCTTGCTGCGTTGAACCGCCTTTTGAAGGATCATTGCCACCCGTATTAGCGTCTACCACTAATTTTTCTGCCGGCTCTGTACCCATCTTAAATATCTCAAAACGACTATTGGCCGAATGTTTAGTAGCTCGCTCACCAGTATCTGAATCAATTCGAACGGTGACTATTTCATCCGGTTGTTCTTCCAGATTTATCGGCAATCCAGCCAAAGCCTCACGCATATACTCTATCCACATCGGTAAAGCAGCGCGTCCACCCGTTTCACGACTACCAAGCGGTTTCTGATTATCAAACCCTACCCACGCCGTTGTTACCACCTGATCATTAAACCCGCTAAACCAGGCATCCTTTTGATCATTTGTCGTACCGGTTTTACCTGCAATATCCGTTCGACCCAGGGCTTTAGCTCTAACAGCCGTGCCGCGCCGCACTACTTCCCGAATAATTGAACGCATAATATAGGCATTTTGCGGGCTGATAACCCTCGGTGCATACTCAATAATATCTTCATCTTCAGCTTTAACATCCTTCTCAGTCGATTCTGTATCAGCCGATACAGTAGTATCCTGAGGCTCCTGCTCGACTGGCTCACAACCCTGACAAACAGTCAGCGGTTTATTTTCAAACAATATATCCCCCGATCTCGACTCAATACGGTTTATGTAATAAGGCTTAACCAGATAACCACCATTTGCAAAAACAGCATAAGAACGAACAATTTCTAACGGTGCAAAAGCACCACTACCGAGAGCAAGGGAAAGGTCATAAGGCATATCTTTTTTCGCAAATCCAAACCGTTGCGCATAACGCGTTGCATAACGCAGACCGATTGACTGTAAGATTCGAATAGACACCAGATTCCTGGATTTTACCAGCGCTTCACGTAGTCTCGTCGGTCCGTAAAAACGCCCTGAATAATTTTCAGGTCTCCAGGTTGCCTCAAGTGAATCGTCCTCAAAAACAACCGGCGCATCATTTATCATACTTGCGGCAGTAAAGCCTTTTTCCAGAGCCGCTGAATATATAAAGGGTTTAAAATTTGACCCTGGCTGACGTTTCGCCTGAACCGCACGATTAAATTTATTATGAAAATAATCAAAACCACCTACCAGAGCCAGCACCGCTCCTGAAGATGGGTCCAACGAAACAATAGCTCCTTCAACAGCAGGTACCGATGCAAGCCACCACTCTTCACCTCTATGCTCAACCCAAACAATGTCACCGGGTTTAACAACTTCAGCGGGGGTCTTTACCTCGGGTCCACGTCTGTTCTCATTAATATAGGGTCTGGCCCAGTCTATTCCTTTAACAAACGGCACTTCGATCAACTGGTAATCAGGCAGCATCACTTGAATCTTATCGTCCTCTACAGTTTTCACCACGCCCTGAATCAAATTTCCAATCTTATTAGTATCGACCAGACCTTCCTCAAAAGGGTCCTGTTTAATTTTAGTCATATCAATCTTGCCAGAAACTCCGCGATACCCATGCCTCCTGTCGTAATCAAGCAAAGCTGTTCTTAAAGCTTTGTTAGCGGTACTTTGCAACCTGTCATCGATGGTTGTATACACATTCAAACCCGAACCATAAACTTCCTTGCCATATTTTTGGAACACTTCAGCACGTACCATTTCAGTCACATAACGCGCATCTGCACTGACTTTAGACGTATGTAACTCAGCTGAAACTGGTTCTGCTCTAGCAATTTGATACTCTTCATCAGAAATATAACCAAGCTGCCCCATGCGACCAATAATATGGTCACGACGAATTAAAGCTCTTTCAGGGTTTATAATTGGATTGTAGCGAGAAGGTGCTTTAGGCAAACCGGCAATCATAGCCGCCTGAGCAATTGATAACTCATCCAGTGTTTTACCATAATAAACCTGCGCAGCTGCAACAATTCCATAAGATCTATTGCCCAGATAAATTTTATTTAAATACAGTTCCAGAATTTTCTGTTTATTTAAATCTTTTTCAATTTTAAGCGCTAACAGAATTTCATTCAGTTTTCGGCTATAGGTTTTTTCTGAACTGAGAAAAAAATTACGTGCTACCTGCATGGTGATCGTACTACCACCACGAGTTTTATGTCCGGTTTTAACCAGTTCATAAACTGCCGCCAGCAAAGCTAATGGATCCACACCGTGGTGATTCCAGAACTGATCATCCTCCGCAGCAAGAAATGCCAACTCAATTTTTTTCGGAATTTCCGTATACTTTACTGGTATTCGTCTATGCTCTCCATATTCAGCTAATAAAAATTCGTTTTTATCGTAGATCCTGAGAGGTACCTGAAATTCAGTATCTTGCAGGTTATCAATAACCGGTAATTCAGGCATTAGCACAAAGTAGATGTAAAATGCTGCGGCCAGAACCATTAAAAAGCCGCTAGCCAACAAAGTAGAAAAAATTTTTACTAGAATTTTCATGAAGTTAGAGTATATTTATAAAGAAATACATGAAAAGTATCGACAAGATGAAAATCTTGAACTAGACTTTGCAAATAGATTAAGAGTTATTTTACAATAAATAAACAAAATAGTTACTTACAACTGGATGTTAAAGTGGTTTATCATAAAAAAATGATCATTTTATTTCCTTGAACACAGTCACAACTGAGGGACTCCTGTGTTTTTAACACCTAAAAAACCAACACTCATCGGGTTAGACATTAGCTCGACATCAATTAAGATGCTAGAACTGTCTAAATCTGGTTCCAGCTATCGCATTGAAGGTATAGCTGTAGAACCGCTTCCTGCCAATTCGATGGTAGAAAAAAACATAGCCGAAATTGAAGCAGTAGGTGAAAGTGTAAAGCGTGCGCTACACAAGTCAAAAATAAAATCGAAACATTGCGCTATTGCTGTTGCCGGTTCTTCCGTCATCACCAAAAAAATCACCATGCCCGCTAATCTTAATGATGAAGAGATGGAAGGGCAGATTCAGTTGGAAGCTGATCAGTATATCCCATATCCACTTGAAGAAGTTAATCTTGATTTCCAGGTACTGGGTGAAACCGAAAGCAACCCGGATACTGTAGATGTCTTACTGGCTGCCTGTCGCAGTGAAAATGTTGACGACCGCATTGCAGCCGTAGAACTCGCCGGTTTGACTCCCAAAATTGTAGATATTGAAGCTTACACCATAGAAACAGTATTTCAGACCATGGCTCCACATCTACCCGATGAAGGCATGGACCAAACCGTGGCCATCGTCGATATCGGCGCCACCATGACCAGTTTAAGCATTATCCACAATCATCATTTAATTTATACTCGTGAACAAAATTTTGGCGGCAAACAACTGACTGAAGAAATTATGCGTCGGTATGGTTTATCTTATGAAGAAGCCGGACTGGCAAAACGTCAGGGTGGACTGCCCGATAACTACGAACCTGAAGTATTAGAGCCATTTAAGGAAACAACAGCCCAACAGGTCAGTCGTTTTTTACAGTTTTTTTATTCTGCCGGTGGAAGCATCAGCAATATTGACCACCTGATTTTAGGTGGCGGCACTGCGGCACTCGAAAATTTAGCTGAACTGACTGAATCTCATATTGGTGTACCGACAACAATAGCCAATCCTTTTCAGGACATGTCTACCACTAACAAGATAAATAAGGCTAATTTGCAGTCTGATGGACCATCATTTTTAATTGCTGCAGGACTGGCTATCAGGGGGACTGAATACCTATGACCCGCATCAACCTCTTACCCTGGCGCGAAGAATTACGACAGGAAAGACAAAAGCAGTTCATGACCCTACTGGTTTTGACGATCATACTTGCTGCTGCAATCGTTGGCCTGATTCACTTCCAGATGAACAGTAAAATCGACTATCAAAGTAGTCGTAACGATTATTTAAGCAAAGAAATATCCAAACTGGATAATGAAATTGCTGAAATTAGTGAACTGCAAAAAGTTCGTAAAAGCCTGGTCGAGAGAATGGATATCATTCAGGATTTGCAGGCAAGCCGTCCTTCAATTGTGCACCTATTTACCGAGATCGTCAGCACGGTTCCTAATGGAGTCTTTATAAAGTCGCTAGAACAGAATAATAATACTCTGAAATTAACTGGTGAAGCCGAATCTAATGCGCGAGTTTCAAGTTACATGCGTAATTTGAGTAATTCCGAATGGCTGGAAGAACCAAACCTTGAAATCATTGAAATTCTTGATAAAAAAGTTTCCAGAATTAGTACCTTTGTTCTTACCGTAAAACAGGCTAATGCAAGTAACAATGAGGAAGAAGAAGATACGTTAGGAGGCAAAAAATGAGTATTCAGGACGAACTAAATAATCTTGATTTCAATAATATTGGAAATGCCTCTGCTCCAATACGAATTGGCTTTCTCGCGATTACATTTGTCGCCATCATTGCTGCTGGCATCTACTTTGATACGCAAAACCAGTTAACTCAATTAGAAACCGTTGAAAGATCTGAATCTGAATTAAAAACAGAATTCACCATAAAAGCAGATAAAGCTGCAAAGCTTGAGCTCTACAAAGATCAGCTTGCTGAAATGAAAGCATCATTTCAAGCTATTTTAAGACAGCTTCCAGAAGGTACGGATGTCGAGTCATTACTGGTTGACGTTTCTCAAACGGGTCTCGCAAATGGTCTTGAAATCAAAAAATTCAAACCCAGCAGTGAAGAGAAAAAAGGATTCTACGCAGAACTACCCATCGCGCTTGAAGTTTCTGGTCATTATCACGATCTTGCTTCATTCATCAGTGGTGTAGCGGCTCTGCCACGCATAGTCACGATGCATAACTTGAAGCTAGAACTTCAACCAAAAAGCTCTAAGTCAACAAAACCGTCCAGCAAACTCAACATGTCAGCAACTGCGAAGACTTATCGTTACCTGAAGGAGGATGAGCAATAATGTTTCATCTAAACACTCCTTTGAATAAAAAATTGCTTATTTTATTGACCCTGGCCCTATCGGGCTGTAATCAAGGTCTTGGTGATCTAGAGCAGTTCGTTACGACGACCAAGGCTAAACCACCGGGCCGAGTAGAGCCTATCCCGGCTTTTATCCCCTATCAAAATTTTGAATACACAACCCAAAACTTACGAGACCCTTTTGAAGTTGTAGATTTCAGGCGTCCCGAACAACCCACAGCTGATGGCATTAGTGATACTGCTTCAGGACCCCGTCCAAATATAGATAGAGTTCGCGAGCCATTAGAAGACTTTCCGCTTGATACACTGAGATTTAAAGGCACTGTCACCAAAGGCGGCACTAAATGGGGATTGATATTTGCACCCGACAACACCATTCATCGCGTACTGGAAGGTAACTTTATGGGGCTGAACCATGGACGCATCATTGCCTTATCAGATGGATCAATAGATTTAACTGAGATCGTTCCGGATGGGCTGGGTAATTACATCGAACGTTCAGCAGCACTTGCGCTGATTGAATAGCGAGGGCCAAAAAAATGAAACTATGGCAAATAAATAATGTGGAATCCAAATCAATGAAAGCTAGTACAATATTTAAAATACTGTTTAGTCTTACAATCCTGTTCCAGCTGGGACAGGTACAGGCACGCGAACTGATAGGACTGGACTATTCGGTCATGTCAGGAAACGCTGTCCAACTAATATTTACCTTTGATGAAGATGCCATTGAGCCACGCTCTTTCACCATTGACCAGCCAGCCAGAATTTCTCTGGATTTTGCCGAGACCAGTAACAAGCTAAAACAACGTTCTGTTCGAGTAGGCATCGGAGCAGTACAAAGTATCATCTCTGCTTCATCCAAATCACGAACACGTGTTGTATTAAACCTGACAAGATCAACTGAATACACAACATCCGTCAATGGAAACCAGGTCATCGTCGTATTAGCAGGCTCGGATGCCATCGGTGACATAGCCACTATAAACAAAACTGAAGCTGTAGTAGAAAATGCCGTTGCCATGTCATCTTCTGCAGAAATTACCAGCACCTTATCCAAAGGTATAACCAATATCGATTTCAAACGCGGTAAAGCCGGTGAAGGTAGAGTAGTCATAGACTTAACAAGTGCCTCAATTTCTACCGATGTATGGCGCGAAAACGATATGGTTCAGGTTGAATTTATTGGAGCGCAGTTACCAGAAGCTCTGCAAAGACGCCTGGATGTTAGCGATTTTGCCACGCCAATTAGCTTCATCGACGCCATTCAGGACGGATCTTCAATAAAATTAAGCATCACCGCTAATGGTGAATATGAGCACCTGGCTTACCAGACCGATAAAACATATACCATTGAAGTTGCCAAAATTACTAAAGCAGAAGAAGAGAAACGACGTAAAAACAAGTTTGGATTTACTGGCGAAAGACTGTCATTAAATTTTCAGGATATTGAAGTTAGATCTGTTCTTCAGTTACTCGCAGATTTCACCGGCCTAAACCTGGTGGTTAGTGACTCCGTTCAAGGTAACCTGACATTACGCCTGAAGAATGTTCCCTGGGATCAGGCCATGGATATTATTCTGAAAACCAAAGGGCTGGCTCAACGTAAAGCCGGTAACGTTATTTTAGTGGCTCCCACTGATGAAATAGCGGCAAGAGAAAAGCTGGAACTGGAAGCTCGCAAACAGGTAGAAGAGCTAGAGCAGTTACGTACCGAATTCATTAAGGTCAACTACGCAAAGAGCGCCGATATTGCGGCTCTTCTAAAACTGGAAGACAACACTATTCTTTCACCTAGAGGCTCTGTCAGTGTAGACACAAGAACCAATACATTATTAATTAAAGATACAAATGCCAGTCTTACAAATGTCAGACAGTTACTGCAAGAACTTGACATTCCCGTCCGCCAGGTACTGATTGAATCTAGAGTAGTTATTGCAAGCGATGACTTTAGCAAAGAGCTGGGTGTACGTTTTGGTGTAAGCAATGATAGCTTTGGTGGAAATAGCTCTGGTAATGGTGCTACAACTGCAGGCTCTCTTGGCGGAGCAGCAGGCACAACAGGATTAATCAATGACACAGGAAATTTTGTATCTTCAGCTACTGATGGGTTGAATGTAAACATGCCGCTGCAAAATCCAGCAGGCTCAATAGCACTGGCCTTAACCAAACTGCCAATAGGCACATTACTGGAACTGGAATTATCAGCAGCACAAACTGAAGGTCGTGGTGAAGTAGTCTCTAGTCCGCGCATCATAACCGCTGATTCACACACGGCCAGAATTGAGTCAGGTGTGGAAATACCCTACCTGGAATTAAATAACGGAAGAGCTACTTTAAAATTCAGAAAAGCAGTACTATCACTAGAAACGACTCCTCAGATAACACCCGATGATCGCATCATCATGGATCTTCAGGTACACAAAGATTCTCGAGGTGAAGACGTAGCATTTGGTGAGGGTCTGTTTGCTCCTACCATTGACACTAGAGAAGTACAATCACAGGTATTAGTCGATGATGGACAAACCGTTGTATTAGGTGGAATTTACGAAACTACTCAATCCACCCAGGTTACCAGAGTTCCATTTTTCAGCGACTTACCTCTAATTGGAAACCTGTTTAAGTCTACCATCGCACGTGATGATCGCTCAGAATTATTAATCTTTGTTACTCCTAAAATTCTACAGGGTGCCAATTTAGATATTCGCTAGTGGAAATTATTAATTAAGTTTCCCGATTAATAACGGGAAACTTGTAAAACTCCAGCTGCATACTTAAAATCCGCTCCTGATTTATAACTTTATTATCAATGAGCGATCAAAACATCATTCTCATCGGCCCCATGGGCTCCGGTAAATCCACTATTGGCCAATTAATAGCCAGCCGGTTAAACCGTGATTTTTTCGACAGCGATTATTACATCGAAGAAAAAACCGGGGTCAACATTCCCACCATTTTTGATATTGAAGGCGAAGATGGCTTTCGAGCGCGTGAAACAAAAGCTCTGGAAGAGTTAACCAGCCAAAAAAAGCTGGTTATCGCCACTGGAGGTGGATCTGTAATGCGCCAGGAAAATCAACGCATAATGTCTGATGGCTTCATTATTTTTCTAGACACATCGGTTAATCAACAAATGGCACGCTTAAGGCATGATAAAAAACGCCCTTTGTTGCAAACTGATAACCCAAGAGAAAAGCTGGAAAAGTTATTTGCAGAACGCAAACCTATTTATATTGATCTGGCCGACCTGCGCATCAAAACAGATCGTAAGTTTGCTCGCAAAGTTGCTTCAGAAATTATCCCGCAGCTTCCCAGCAATCTGACCTAACCGGATCTACCTGCCATATGAAACCATTACATCAACTCAACGTCGAACTTGGTGACAGAAGTTACCCTATTTTCATTGGCGAACAACTTCTCGACAATCCTGCTCTTCTCACTGATTACATCAAGGGAAGCAGTGTGGTAATAGTTTCTAACACCACCGTAGCACCCTTATATCTCGACAAAGTTATCAGCTCGCTGGATACCATAGATACTCGCTATGACACCGTCATCTTAGAGGATGGTGAAGCCTACAAAACTCTGGATTCAGTCAATTCCATCATCGATACATTATTAAAAAAGCGACATGACAGGAATACCACCCTAATTGCTTTAGGCGGTGGTGTTGTGGGTGATATCACAGGTTTTGCTGCTGCAATTTATCAACGTGGCATTCATTTCATTCAAATCCCCACCACGCTACTTTCGCAGGTAGATTCTTCAGTGGGTGGTAAAACAGGCGTCAATCACCCCGCAGGGAAAAATATGATTGGTGCTTTTTATCAACCTCAGTGCGTTATTATTGATACCAGCACCCTGAGCACGCTGACCAAACGAGACCTAAGTGGCGGATTTGCAGAAGTCATCAAATACGGCCTCATTCATGACGAAAAATTCTTTGACTGGTTAGAACAAAATATAGATGAACTCATGCAACTGGACTATCAACTCATTAGCCAGGCCATACATGTTTCCTGTCAAACCAAGGCTGACATTGTTGCAATCGATGAAACAGAACAGGGAATCAGGGCTATTCTTAATCTTGGCCATACATTTGGTCATGCCATAGAAGCAACCATGGGATATGGAAACTGGTTACACGGCGAAGCTGTAGCTACAGGCATGGTAATGGCGGCAGATTTATCTGAACGTCATCAATGGATTAATCCAGAAGTTAAATTGAGAACTATAAATTTACTCAAAAAAGCTGGGTTACCCGTTCACTCCCCCGATGAAATGACCATTGAGAAATATATGCAAGCCATGTCTATTGATAAAAAAGTAGATCGCGGCATTATAAAGTTTGTATTATTAAAACAATTGGGGGAAGCAATTGTTACAGCTGATTACGACCCGAAACTTCTTGAGAAAACCTTACTGGAAAGCTGAGTCACTTGAACCAGAAACCTACAGTTAATCCACCCAAAGCCTGGCAAAAATTACTTTGCCAGGCTTTTATAGACACACCTATTGAAAACCAAAAAGCACGAGTTTGCAGCCTGTTTACAATTCGTCATTTTGTATACCAGTCTCTGCAAAACTCAGGCATTGAAAACCGTTCTCCTTTTTCTTTTCGAGAGCTGATTAAAATCAGTAGAAAATCAAAAGGCGAGCCTCAACAAATACGCAAACTTTGCATAAACTCTGTTCTCAACATGGACACACCCTCTTTCTGCCTATTATCAAGCAGCTTCTACTTTGCAATACTCACTCTAACATTAACTCTGGTCACTCTATTAACACCGATAACTGCAACTACTTTCAAGGCTCAACAAACATCCAGCTCAATATTAAAAATCCATACCTTGCCCTGGCATGACATAGAAAGTGACATCATATCTTTACCCCTTAGCAGCGACTATCTGTTAGCAGCTTCGGCTGATAAAACGACTCAAGATGAAAAGCAGCAGGGAACCATGAACGGAGCATCCTGGATACTGGACCAACAAGATTCTGCCTATAGCTTGCAGGTTTTATCCCTCTCGAATAAATCTAATTTGTTACAATTTTGTAAAAAACACGATATCTGTGGTGACTCCGCTTTTTACACAACTGTGACAAATGGCAAAACATTAATGCGATTAATCTACGGCACTTTCCCCAATCACAAACTGGCCAAGCTTGCAAAATCAAAATTACCTGCAGAATTACAAAAACTTTCTCCCTGGGCAAGATCTTTTAAACAGATTAAAAATGAACTGTAAAAAGTCATTAAAATTTAGCAGGTTCGGGTAAATGTCTGGAAGCATACCCAGACCCTTCATCGATGATCTGCTCAACCGGGTAGATATAGTTGAAATAATTGACGCTCGTGTCCCTTTAAAAAAGAAAGGCCGGGAGTACTGGGCCTGTTGCCCTTTCCACAACGAAAAATCTCCCTCTTTCTCGGTGAGCCAGAACAAACAGTTTTATCACTGTTTTGGCTGCCAGCAGCATGGAAATGCCATCAGCTTCCTGATGGAGTACGATCATATGGATTTCGTAGAATCTATAGAAACACTAGCGCAACACATTGGCGTTGAAATTCCTTATGAAAAAGGTCAATACTCACAGTCACACCAAAGCACTAAAAGTACACCCCAGTCAGAATCGCTCATGAACACACTTAAACAGTGCAGTGATTACTATCAAAACCAGTTAAAGCACAGCACTGAAGCCATCGACTACCTTAAGGAACGAGGAGTTAGCGGTCAGACTAGCAAAACCTATGGCATCGGATTCGCACCTGCAGGCTGGAACAACCTGAGCGGTGACAGCAATAATTTAATCGATTCTGGAATGTTAATTAAAAATGATTCAGGCAAGACCTATGATCGCTTTCGCCATCGGTTGATGTTTCCTATCCGCGATCGCCGAGGACGCACCATCGCATTTGGTGGCCGATTAATCGACCCTGAAGATAACCCCAAATATTTAAACTCACCCGAGTCCCCTGTTTTTCGTAAAGGCGAAGAAATTTATGGCCTGTTTGAATTAAAACAGGCCAACACACAAATAGATCAAATATTTGTTACCGAAGGCTATATGGATGTTGTAGCACTAGCAGAACATGGAATAAGCACAGCCGTTGCTACTCTTGGCACAGCAATTAATAAAAACCAGATAGAAAAATTATTCCGCTTATCAAAAAAGCTGGTATTTTGTTTTGATGCTGACCGGGCTGGTAGAAAAGCAGCCTGGCGTGCACTCGAAAACAGTCTTTCATTACTTAAAGAAGGTCGCATTGCACGCTTTCTTTTTTTACCTGAAGGACATGACCCCGATACTTTTATCAAACAGTTTGGCAATTCAGTTTTTCTGCAACATGTAGACAAGGCTTCTACCCTGAGCCAATTTCTATTTGCTGAACTATTATCACAGGGAGAGGTTCACAGCCCCGAAGGTCGAGCATTATTTCTGGACAAATTACGTCCCTATTTCACTCAGATACCATTACAAAGCCTGAAAGATCAAATATTAAGAGAAGTTGAAAAGCGACTATCTATCGAACTGGATGCCAGGCTTCTACAGGTCATTGGCGGCAACCAACCTCAGGCTACCGCTAAAACTATCATACCCGAACAACACTGGACCCCTGCCCGGCTGGCGATAAATCTATTACTACAAAAGCCATCTCTGGCACAATCCACCGGCAACCTGGAGGATCTTGCTGAAGCAGATATACCCGGTATCGAATTACTACTGCAAATACTGGATCAAATCCACGAGCAACCGGACATCAGCACTCAGAACCTGCTGGGACGTTTTGAGGGCCATGAGAGCGAAAGCCACCTGTACAAAATAGCCGCCATGACACCGGCCATGCTCAATGAAACAGACGATATAAAACCCATGTTTGAAGATGCTATCAAAAAGCTCCGACCAAAATATGCTGAAAGTCGTTTTCAAAAATTGCAGGAAAAACTCATGTCAGGACATAAACTGGATGAAAATGAACTGCACGAGTACAGACAAATACTGCGTAGAGATAAAAAATAGTTCATTAACTTGGAAAAGATCAGCAAAACCTTATATACTAACGAGTTCACTTTTCGTATTTTTCTTCGTTATTGAGACCTTATGGATAAAAACCAGAAATCCAGTTTGAAAGAACTGATCGCCAAAGGCAAAGAGCAAGGTTTTCTGACCTATGCTGAAGTCAACGACCACCTTCCAGATGGTATTGTTGAGCCAGAACAAATTGAAGATATTATCCGCATGATCAACGACATGGGCATCAAAGTCCATGAAAGTGCTCCCGCCGAAGATTCAGATGACATACTCAATGACAACGAAAGTGAACCCGATGAAGATGCCGTAGAAGAAGCAGCTGCTGCACTGGCCTCACTCGATAGCGAATTTGGCCGAACCACTGACCCTGTTCGCATGTATATGCGCGAAATGGGCACCGTTGAACTTCTAACACGAGAAGGCGAAATCAAGATTGCCCGTCGTATAGAAGGTGGTCTAAATCACGCCATGTCCGCGCTGGCAAGCTACCCTGACACCATGGCGTTAATTCTCGACCGTTTCCAACAGGTTCGCGATGAAGAAGCTAAACTAACCGATCTTATTTCAGGTTATATTGACCCCAATGAAGATCCCAATGCTATTCCAATGCCTCCTCAACCGAAAAATACGGAAGATGATGATGACGAGGATGAAGAAGAGCCTGATACAGGTCTAGACCCTGAAGAAGCAGAAGCACGCTTTAGCGAAATTGAACTCCATTTTGCAAAAGCACTGTTAGCGATTGAAGAAAATCAATGCGAAGACGCTGATAAACACATAGCGAAAACCGTCGAATTACTGATGGAAATAAAATTGATGCCGGCCTTTGTTGACGAACTTGCACGCAACCTGAAAAGTGTCATCAACCGCATACGCTCAAATGAACGTGCCATTCTCGATATTTGTGTCACACAGGCTAAAATGCCACGTAAAGATTTCATCAGTACATTTAAAAAGAATGAAACCAATAAGGAATGGATCACCGGACTCATTGAAGCAGATCATCCTTTTTCTGAAATGCTGGACATTATGAAAGATGAAATTTTTCGTCATCAAAAACGTCTAACCAGTATCGAGAAACAATCTCGCCTGAACATCAGCGATATCAAAGAAATTAATCGCAAAATGTCCATTGGTGAAGCCAAAGCAAGGCGCGCCAAAAAAGACATGATTGAAGCCAACCTGCGTCTGGTTATATCAATTGCAAAAAAATACACCAACCGCGGCTTACAATTTCTAGACCTTATTCAGGAAGGCAACATCGGCCTGATGAAAGCTGTCGACAAATTTGAATACCGTCGTGGTTACAAATTCTCTACCTACGCAACCTGGTGGATCAGACAGGCCATCACCCGCTCTATTGCGGATCAGGCCCGTACCATTCGTATTCCAGTACACATGATAGAGACCATCAACAAGCTAAACCGTATCTCCCGTCAGATGCTGCAAGAGCTAGGTCGTGAGCCACTGCCAGAAGAACTGGCAGAACGCATGGAAATGTCAGAAGACAAGGTAAGAAAAGTTCTCAAAATATCCAAAGAGCCTATCTCCATGGAAACCCCAATTGGTGATGACGAAGATTCACATCTGGGTGATTTCATCGAAGACACCAACGTCATGTTACCAGCAGACACCGCGACTAACGCAGGCCTGTCTGAGTCAACCAGAGAAATTCTGTCCAGCCTGACGCCACGTGAAGCAAAAGTATTAAGAATGCGCTTCGGTATTGACATGAATACAGACCACACTTTGGAAGAAGTAGGAAAGCAGTTCGACGTAACCCGTGAACGTATCAGACAGATAGAAGCCAAAGCCCTGCGGAAGCTTCGTCATCCAAGTCGTTCAGAGCAGTTACGATCTTTTATTGATGCTGATTAAACAGCAGGTCACCGTATAAAACTGCGGTGGCCTTAACACCAAAGACAAGAAAACTCACCGAATAAAACAAAACAACCTGAAACCTGAAGATTTGACAATATTAGATTGACGCAGATCTGGAATCAGATACAATTCCCAGCCCAAATACGGGCCTGTAGCTCAGCTGGTTAGAGCAGTGGACTCATAATCCATTGGTCGTAGGTTCAAGTCCTACCGGGCCCACCA
>JABHSO010000045.1 GCA_018669845.1 Gammaproteobacteria bacterium
GGTGTTTGATGTTTTTCGTTATAAATCAATAGCTTGAAATATAATGATAACATTTTTCACTGGAGTTTTTATTGATTTCCAACCGTTTTAAGCCCTTTTATTGTTATATTTCAATAAGATAGAGTTTATGGTCGGTAACTAGTTAATTCAAATACTCGTTAAAAACCTCTGCGTACCTCTGTGTCCTCTGCGGTTAAATTTCTTTTTTAATTAATTTTTAATATAGATTATGACTTCAAACAAACCCTATTTGATTCGAGCACTTTATGAGTGGCTGGTTGATAACGATGCAACCCCGCATATTATGGTGAATACCACTATTGATGATGTCATGATTCCGAATGGAATTGATAAAGATGGCCAGGTAGTACTGAATATTGCCACACGTTCTGTTCAGGGGCTTGAAATGGAGAATACTCATATTGCCTTTACTGCCCGCTTTAGTGGTGCTGCTCATAATATCTATATTCCGATTAATGCGATTATGGCTATTTATAGCATGGAAGACGGGCAGGGCATGATGTTCGCTGAAGATACTTCTATCAAGGCAGATTCGACAGGGGATAGTGCTGTAGGCAGTAAAAGCTCAGTAAAAAAGGATGTGAAGAAAAGTTCAGAAAAGAAAAAGCCGGGATTAAAAATCGTTAAGTAATTGTATCTACTCAGAGAATTTCAATTTTTCTATAAATTTAAAGATTTTTTTTCACCACTAAATAATGAAGTACAATAAGGTATATCGTTATTTAGTAATGAGTTGTTTAAAATTATGACAATGACTGATTTATCCAATTACTTTTAGCATTATTTGTTTTTCTTCGTGAGCTTCGTGTCTTCGTGGTGAATATGTTTTGCTTTTTTGAATACGCAGAGAGTTAAAAATAATCTGACTGTTCTCCACTAAACGCATTTTGTATCCATTCAAAATTATTGTTTTTCAGCTTTTCTTCCGGACTGATGAATAACGCATCAAATCGATATGTGTACTGTTGAAACTCTTTATGGTTAGTGATGAAAGTTAATGCAGCCTTGCTTATTTTCTGCTGCTTGGAGCGAGGAATACTGTAAGCAGTTCCACCGAAAGCGTTGCTCTTACGGTATTTAACTTCAATGAAACATAATGTGTTCTGGTGCAGCATGATCAGGTCTATTTCACCAAAGCGACAATGATAGTTTTGCTGTACCGGTTTTAAGCCATTCTGTTGCAACCAGCTTAAAGCCTGTTGCTCAAAATACAGTCCTTTGTCTTTTTTTGAGCCCCACATGTGATTAAGATATGTTATTCAACGACTTCAACACTTTCTTTTAATACTTGTGCTCGGCCTTTTTTATAAGTCGCGAGGATGAGTTCACGGTGTACTCGGCCTTTGGTATCGACTGATATGGTGCCGCTATTGAGCGCTATTTTTTCTTCTGGAGTGATCAGTAAACGTCTTAATGATGGTATTAACTTATAGGCGTCTATGCCCAGTGCAAAAAAGCGGGCGTAACGTTTACTCTGTTTTGGCCATAATTTTTTAATGGCAGCAAAATCAGGGTTAGTTGTGTTTGTTAATGCCCAGGGAGTATCGACAAATAAAATATCATCAAGGTCTCTATCAGCATCCGGGTCACTGATGCTGGAAGATATGCTGGATGTTGCGTAGACGTTTAAACCTTTTGCATGGTGAAACTTAAGCTGGGGTTTAATTAAACGAGCCTGTCGAGGATTACCGGCAATAAATACCATATCGATATCCTGTCTTCTGCGCGGGATAAACTCTGATTTCTCGCCGATCACCTGTTGTAAAATTGAATGTCGGCGTTTACTGCTGTTAAGATTTAATAACTGCTTGATGGATGGTGAGTAATCATTTTTTCTGGAGGGATACCTGGCGCTTTCTACGACCTGACCTCCAAGGGCTTCAAAACGTTCTGTAAATGCCTTGTTTAAACGATCTCCTAACTTGCTATCGGGGGTTAGGGTAACGGCATGGTACTGGCTGCTGATCAGTGCGTAGTCGGCTATCTGCTCTGCTTCATCTTCCGGCCTAAGGCCAAACTGATACAGATTGTTTATGCCATACCTGTCATTGTCGGCATAATTAAGGGTTAATGTGGGTATTTTTAACTCTTCGTTGAGTTGGAGTTCATTCACCAGTTTTTTGTCTAGAGGACCCACAATAAAATCAGCGCCATTTTGTATGGCCTGATTGTATTGTAGGGAGAATTGCTGAGGTTCGCTGCTGGCATTAATAATTTCCAGTTCAGGTTTTTCTTCTCCGTCATTGTAATAAGCGTATAAAAAACCATTTTGAATGGCTTCGGCAACATTCTTTAACTTATCAGATAAGGGAAGCATCAGCGCGATACGAGTGGGGTTTATGTATATTAATTTACTTTCTTCGACCAGTTGATCTGCAAAAATAAGAGATGCCTCATGATCTACATAAATCTCATGCCATTTTTCTATCCAGGGCTCTATTTTAGCTGGAAGCATATTGGAGCGACGGGCTATTAAATTTAACTCTAACCAACCTCTTAGGTCGATTGTCTGTTGCTGAGACAGTGCCTTGATAATATGAAGTTCGGTTATCCGGTTTAAGGCATCCCAGATAAACTTATGATTTTCCTGGATTTCAAAATCTGACTCCAGATACTGACCAATCTGGATACGTAATTTTGCTGTTTCCATGGGCTTTCCGATGGCGAGTACACCTTTTGAACGGATATTCAAAGCGAGTGCTTTGTAGGTAGGGTCTGTAATAGTTTCTATATCCGGTAAATTCCCGAGGCTTTGATAAGTTTTACCATTTTCAAAATAAAGCCCAGCTAACAGCACGTATTTATTGATAGCTTCTTTTTCCAGGATGTCACCATCGGTTAAAGAATCATAGAGTGTCTGCATCTCATCATAATGTTGATCTTTAAACAGCATGAGTGCAGTTTTCTGTAAATATTTTGAACGATCTGGTTGAGCAGAATTATCAGCCAGGTGTTGATACATGCTGGCAGCTTTTTCCCACTCAAACCCCTGTTCGTAATTTAATGCGATAAATATTGATTCAGCCGTTACCTGCTGACTGATTTTAGGTTTTAAAACAGTAACTGTAGTTGTCTGACAGGCAATAACAAATAAGGTGGTAACAACAATCAGGCTTCGTTGAACCAGCTTTTGTAGGTGAAGTTTGTGCATAGGTGATGATAGGTTTATTGAATTAATGCTGTTGATGTCAAGATGGCTTGCTAGAATAAGGTGATTAGTTTACATGGTTAAAGATGAAAATGTCAGGCGTACTTCATATTGTAGCAACACCTATAGGAAATTTAGATGATATAACCCTGCGTGCGATTGAGGTATTGCGGTCGGTTGATCTGGTGGCGGCTGAAGATACTCGTCATAGCCAGCATTTACTGGCCCATTTGGGAATAAGTAAAAAGATGCTTTCTCTTCATGAACATAATGAAAGAGAGCGAATACAGCAGATTTTAAATTACCTGAGCGAAGGTTTGCAAATAGCGTTGGTTTCGGATGCTGGAACTCCGCTAATTTCTGATCCGGGTTTTCCTTTGGTTAGAGCCGTAGTCGAAGCGGGTTACAGGGTTACACCCGTGCCGGGAGTGAGTAGCGTGATAACCGCATTGAGTGCTGCAGGGCTGCCAACCGATAAGTTTATCTTTCACGGGTTCCTGCCACATAAAAATTCTGAAAGATTAACCAGACTCGAAGCTTTGAAGAATGCAGATGGAACGCATGTTTTACTGGAATCTACACATCGAATAGAACGGCTTTTACAGCAGATTGAGCAGCTTATGCCGGAGGCAGATGTCGTTCTGGCCAAAGAGTTAACCAAACGTCATGAAACCTTTCTTCGAGGTACAGCTGAGCAGTGTCTGCAACTTTTTGATCAGGATGCCCTGCTTAAAAAAGGAGAATTTGTAGTGTTGATCCATCAGCAGAAATCAAATGCCCTTGATCAGAATGATGTTGAGATTCAAGCGTTGCTTAAATTGTTAATGGCTGAAATGCCGTTAACAAAGGCAGTTAAGCTGGCTGTTAACTTAACTGATCGAAAGAAGAATGAGCTGTATAAAATGGCATTAGAAGTTAATTCAGACTGAATAGTAATTGATCAGTTTCCCCTGGACTAAAAACCCATGTTATTCCGGAGTGTTCTACTAGACTTAATAGTTAAGTTAAATAGTGTTGTTTTAATTTATTAAATGCCTGACTTTCATTTCCTTAAAATAAAAAATTACCTTGCCCCCCTGTTAGTGGTGATATGTCTGGTGTTTATTCGTGTGCAGTATGGGGTACTCCTGTTTCATACGCTGGCAGAACTATTTTCAATTATCGTTGGGGTTCTGATGCTGGTCATCGCATGGAATACAAAGCAGTTTACCCATAATGATTTTTTGTTATATCTTGGTATTGGATACTTCTGGGTTGCGGTGATTGATACCTGGCATACGTTTACAGTGAATGGTATGCCATTTTTCAATATCACTGATTCAGAGGCAACGTTACATTTCTGGATATCAGCACGATTTATAGAAGCTACTATATTGCTCAGTGCCGTACTTTTCCAAAAAAGAAAATTAAGTGCAGGCTGGATGTTTATTGTCGGGGCAGTATTAGCGCTGCTGGTGATCTGGGGCTCTTTTGCTCTTGCTTATCCTGTGATGTTGACAGCAGAAGGTTTGACTCCTTTTAAAGTTAATACTGAATACCTTGTCATTGCCATGCTTTGTCTCTCGGTGTTTATTTACTTCCGGCAAAACAGAATGATATCTCATAATGTGCGTTATTTACTCATTATATCGATCGTTTTAACCATCCTGGCGGAAATATCTTTCACCTTGTACACGGATTTTTTTGGCAATGCTTTTGTGGTCGGGCACCTCTTTAAGTTTCTGTCCTTCTGGCTGATTTATCAGGCTATAGTGGAAACAACACTGACGGAACCCTTTACGGTGATGGCACAGGGTTCAAGTAGTTATGATGCTATTCCACATCCAGCGGTTGTAGTGGATGAATATGGCATTATTTCTCAGGTTAACAGGGCTGCGGAAATACACTGTGGAAGTTCTGCTCAAGACCTGATTCATCGTCATGTACACAATTTTTTTCATCCTCCTCACTTATCCGTACAGAATTGTGATTTGTGTAAATTCATTAGAAATGGAAAATCTAAAGAAGGGCTGATTACTGACTTTCCAAAGGATAATAAAAGTTTCCTTATCTCACTGGCTCCAATTAAACAGGATAGTAAGACTCGTGCAATGGTGCAGTCTATGCTGGATGTAACAGAGCAAATAACAGTAGCTTCGGACCTTCAGCAAGAAATTAGTGATCGAAAATTGATAGAAGCTTCATTAATCAAAAGTGAAGTTCGATTCAGGAATTTGTTCGAAAATTCTGAAATTTCTATCTGGGATGAAGATATATCTGAAGTTTATGAAATATTAAATGAGCTTAAAAAGGAAGGCGTAACCGATCTTTCAGAATATCTGGAACAGCACCCGGATGTTATAGGACAACTGGCTGCTAAAGTTAAAGTAAATCATGTTAACTCAGCCACATTGAAGCTTTTTAAGGCCACTCATGAAAAGAAATTTATAAATCAGATTGATAAGTCTTTTGGCCCGGGTGCCATGGAAGTGTTTGTGGATACCATGCATGCCTATTGGAATAATAAACCTTTCTTTCGCTCCGAGGCTAATTTCAGGACTTTAGATGGAGATATTATTAATGCAATTATTTCCTACAGAATACCCACTGACCCTGAAGAGCTTAAGAATATAGCCGTTACTATTGTTGATATCACTGAGAGAAAACAGGCAGAAAATAAACTGATACAGAGTGAAACTCGGTTTAGAGAAATATTTGAGACTACAGATGCAATTTCTGTACAGGGTTATGATCGCAACAGAAAAGTGATTTACTGGAATTCTGCAAGTGAATCACTGTATGGTTTTTCTGCTGATGAAGCCCTGGGTAAACAACTGGAAGATTTGATAATACCTGAGGAAATGCGAGACCCGGTTAAAGAAGGGGTGGATAACTGGCTGAATGGTGGAGCAGCAATTCCCTCCTCAGAACTAACGCTGTGTAAATCTGATGGTTCAGCTGTTCAGGTTTTTTCAAATCATGTGCTATTGATGAACCATAACAATGAAGCTGAAATGTTCTGTATTGATATGGATATGACAACCATTAAAAAAGCAGAGCGGAAATTAATTGAAAGTGAAGGGAAATTTAAAGCCATAACAGATCAGGCAACAGAGGGAATAACAGTTGCTGATATGGATGGTAATTATATGTTTGTAAATGCTGCTTTTTGTCAAATGATAGGGTATTCAGAAGAAGAGCTTTTACAGATGAGTGTGTATGATGTGAAAGCGCCAGAGCAGGACACCTCATCTTTTGAGAGAACCAAAGGGCGTGAAGAAGGCCTGGAAGTTGAAGTTTATTTGCAGAGAAAAGATGGCAGCATCTTTATCGCTGAAGTAATTGGTAAGGTGATTGAATTTGGTGGACAAACACAGGTGCTGGGTACCATTCGTGATATTACCCGGCAGGTAAAAGCTGATGAGCAAATACGCACTCTGTCTCAGACTGTTGAACAAAGCCCTGTATCGGTGGTGATAACTGATAGTCAGGCAAAGATTGAATACGTCAATAAAACCTTTGAAAAAGTAACTGGTTATAGCGCACAAGAGGTTTCTGGTCTTAACCCTCGAATTCTGAAATCAGAAAAAACCCCCGGAAGTCTGTATAAAGAAATGTGGGGTGCTATTAGCAATGGTAAAACCTGGCAAGGTGAATTGCAGAACCGTAAAAAGAATGGTGATGTTTTCTGGGAATATGCCCATTTTGCACCGGTAGTCGATGAATATGGTACTACCCGTCACTATCTGGCGATTAAGGAAGATATTACGTTACGTAAACAACAGGAAGAGCACATTATTCATCAGGCACACTTCGATACATTGACCAATTTACCAAATCGTTTTCTTTCACTCGATCGTCTTTCTCAACTGATAAAAGAAGCCCAGCGGGATGACAAGCAGATTGCAGTACTTTTTCTGGATATGGATGACTTTAAAAAGGTGAATGATACGTTGGGGCATGAAACAGGTGATAAGCTTTTAATTGAAGCATCAGAGCGTTTGAGAGGAATAATTCGTAGTGGGGACACGGTCGGCCGATTTGGTGGTGATGAATTTATTATACTACTGGGTGGGTTATCAGATTCAGCAGATGCTCGTCCGATAGCTGAAAACTTACTTAACCGGTTCAGAGATGCATTTAGAATTGATGGCCGAGAATTAATGATAACGCTCAGTGTTGGTATTGCGGTCTACCCTGGTGATGGCGAAAACTCTTCTGAACTTTTGAGAAATGCAGATTCAGCGATGTATCATTCGAAAGAGCTGGGTCGCAACACCTATACTTATTTTACCGATGAAATGAACAGGGATGTATCCCGCCGTCTGGCATTAGAAGAGCAGATTCATGGTGCTCTGGAAAGAGGTGAGTTCAGTGTTTATTACCAGCCTCAGATCAATATTAAAAATGCTAAAGTGATGGGGGCAGAAGCTCTTTTACGCTGGTTTAATCCTGCACTGGGGCAGGTATCGCCCGTTGAGTTTATTCCAATTGCTGAGCAAACTGGTTTGATAGTGCCTTTGGGGAAATTTGTATTAACTGAAGCATTAACTCAAACTGAGCTGTGGCAAAAACAGTTCGATGCGAATTTTCGTATTGCCGTAAATCTTTCACCTCGTCAGTTTCGTGACCCTGATCTGGTTACTTCAATCGAACAGATATTAATGAATTCATTCGTGAGCAATAACAGTCTTGAGCTGGAAATCACTGAAGGTGTGTTGATGAGTGGCCATGGCTATATTGATGATGCGCTGGTAGCCCTGAATCAAATGGGTATTAGTATCTCAATGGATGATTTTGGTACTGGTTATTCTTCTCTGAGTTACCTTCGTCGTTATCCTTTTGATGTTTTAAAAATAGATCAAAGCTTTATTAGGGATATTACTAAAGACCCTGCGGATAGAGAATTGATTATCGCCGCTATTTCAATGGCTCATGGGTTAAATCTTAAAGTTGTTGCCGAAGGTGTTGAAACAGAAGAGCAATATAATGACCTGAAGCAGCTAGGTTGCGATTACGCACAGGGCTACTTTTTTGAGAAACCTGTTCCTGCAGATGAGCTGACAAAATATTTAACTTCGTAAACTATATGGCTTTTATCTCTACAGGTGGCCGGATAAACTGGACTGTTTCCTATAGTTTATAAAAGCAAATTTTCTGCTTCCGAGTTGTCTTTACTTACGGTCATTATTCCTAGTTTGTGACGGAAAAGTTTAAAAGTTGATATTCTTTAATAATCACCAAAATATAAACTTGAATGTTAATTTATGCCAACTAGAATTATCTATATATTTGTTTTTATTGCTTAAATGTTTGCTTCCAGTTCTTTGAAATCACATCACTTTCTAATGCCGGCTGTGCTGGTTTTGTGCCTGATATTTGCTCGCGTGCATTATGGCGTTTTACTTTTTCATACCCTTGCTGAACTGTTTTCCGTTGTAGTCGGGATTTTGATGCTGGTCATTGTTTGGAATACACGGCAGTTTACGCGTAATGACTTTCTGGTTTACCTGGGTATAGGTTATTTCTGGGTTGCCATGCTGGATACCTGGCATACTTTTACCGTCAATGGCATGCCCTTTTTCGATATTGGAAATTCAGAAGTGACATTACATTTCTGGATTTCGACACGTTTTCTTGAAGCAGTTTTGTTGTTATCGGCATTACTGTTTTTGAAACGAAAGTTAAATTCTGAGTTGATGTTGTATGGCGGGGGTGCACTGTTTTTGCTGGTTACCTGGGGTTCGTTTAATTTGAAAAACCCTGTCATGCTTAATGCGGGTGGATTAACTCCATTTAAAGTCTATACCGAGTATCTTGTTATAAGCTTGTTGGCTCTTTCTATTTATTTATATGTTCGACAGAGTAAGTTGCTGGCACCATCGGTTCTCCATTTTTTGATCATATCGATGCTGTTAACTATCTTTGCAGAATTGTCTTTTACCTTATATACAGATTTTTATGGGACCGCTTTTGTTGTTGGGCATCTATTTAAATTTCTATCGTTCTGGATGATTTATCTTGCAATTGTACAAACTACTCTAGCCGAGCCTTTTTCGGTGATGACACAGGGCTCCAGTAGTTATGATGCTATTCCCTATCCGGCAATTGTTGTGGATAATAATGGTATTATTTCGCAGGTAAATAGAGCCGCTGAGGCGTTTAGTGGAAGATCAGCACTAGATCTTATTCATCAACATGTACACCCGTTATTCCACCCTGATGATGTATTGATGCACGACTGTGATTTGTGCCAGGCGATTATGCAGGGAAGGCCGATCAAAGACTTGGTGGTTTCTTATTCCAATAAACAGCAATGTTTTCTTATTTCTTTATCACTTATTAATACGGATGATCAAACCGCTGGTATGGTGCTGTCCCTGACCGATGTTACAGCTCAAAAAAAATCAGAGCATGCCCTTAAAACGCAGGAAGCATGGTTAAGTCAGGTACTTAATACTCTTCCCTATGGTGTGCAGGAAAACGATATTGATGGAGTTATTACCTATAGTAACGCTGCCCATCATAGAATTCTCGGGTTGAAGACGGGAGAATTGACTGGCCGTAATATCTGGGACTTTGAAGTTGATGAGAAGCATAAGCAAGATTTAAAGGAATACCTGGCTTATGTGGTTAAGGAACAACCGGATCCTGAACCCTATGAGTCTGTCAATTTATGTCATGACGGTTCTGAAGTGATCGTAGAAATTATCTGGGATTATCAACGTGATAATCAGGGAAAGTTAAAAGGTTTTATTTCAGTTATTTCTGATGTTACTAAACGAAAACAGGCACAAAGGGCTTTGTGCATTAGTGAACAACGTTTTCAGGATTTTGCTGAAACAGCTGCAGATATATTCTGGGAAATGGATGATAACTTACGCTTTACTTATGTGTCAGGCAAAGTCGATAAGGTCATGGGCACCGAGACGAATAGTATAGTTGGGAAAAACCGACAGGAGCTTTACGCGAGACAGAATTTGATTCAAACCCCTGATTTCAAACAACACTTGATAACTCTGGATGAACATAAACCTTTTTCTGATTTTGAGGTGAGCTGGATTCGAGAGGATGGTGAGCAACGGTATTTGAATTTGAGTGGCACCCCCCGGTTTGATGAATCAGGAAAGTTTCTGGGGTACCGGGGAGTAAGTCATGACGTTACAGAAAGTAAATTATCAAAGGATAAAATTATTAAACAGGCTCATTTTGACAGTTTAACTAATTTACCTAATCGCTTTCTGTCACTGGATCGTTTATCTCAATTATTAACTGACGCGAATAGAAATAATGAAAAGGTCGCCGTTTTATTTCTGGATCTGGATGACTTTAAGAAAGTGAATGATAGTCTGGGTCATGAGACTGGCGATCATCTGTTGATTGAAGCAGCAGAAAGACTACGCCTTGCAGTGCGGGCAGGTGATACCGTAGGACGTCTCGGAGGAGATGAGTTTATTGTATTACTTGGAAATCTTGATGATGCAAATGATGCTCGTCCAATTGCAGAAAATTTACTATATCGTTTTAAAGAAGCTTTTAAAATAAATGGCAGGGATTTAATACTGACAGCCAGTGTTGGTATCGCTGTTTACCCTGATGATGGTGATAATGCGTCGGAGTTACTGCGAAATGCTGATTCTGTAATGTATCATTCTAAAGCGTTAGGGCGTAACACTTACTCCTATTTTACTGATGATATGAACCATGATGTTTCACGTCGCCTGTCGCTTGAGGAGCAAATACATGGTGCACTGGATAGAAGAGAGTTTAGTGTTTATTATCAACCTCAGATTGATATCAGCAGTAATAAAATTATGGGAGCTGAAGCTCTTTTACGCTGGTTTAATCCGGCACTGGGGCATGTGTCGCCCGCAGAGTTTATTCCTGTTGCCGAGCAAACAGGTGTAATAATTCCACTGGGACAGTTTGTGTTAAAGCAGGTTTTGGCGAAAACTGTTTTTTGGCAAAAACAGTTTGATGAAGAATTCAGAATAGCGGTAAACCTGTCACCACGTCAATTTCGAGACCCTGATCTGGTGAGCTTTATTCAGCAAGCTCTGCTTCAGTCATCTGTAAAAAATGAAACTCTGGAACTGGAGATAACCGAAGGCGTGTTGATGAGTGGTCATAGCTATGTTGATGACGCGCTAAAATCCCTGAGTGATATGAATGTCAGCATAGGCATGGATGATTTTGGTACAGGTTATTCCTCGCTCAGTTACCTTCGTCGGTATCCTTTTGATGTGTTAAAAATAGATCAGAGTTTTATCAGAGATATCACTGAAGATTCAGCTGATAGGGAATTGATCAATGCCGCTATTGCCATGGCACATGGGTTAAATCTGAAAGTAGTGGCTGAAGGTGTTGAAACTGCAGAGCAGCTTAGCTATTTAAAAAGTTTACACTGTGACTATGCTCAGGGCTATTTATTAGGTAAACCCATGACCGATAGCGAGTTATCAGAAAAATTAAAAATAGATAGTACTGAAAGCGATTAATAAGGAGCACTTCTGTACCTGTTTATTGTGTGTGTGGGTTAATATTGAGAGCACTACAATTCCATCCTTTTCTAAGGTATCATGCGCGCCAAGTCAGCCGGGTAATCGCTGGTACCCTCGGGTACTGGAGGAAAGTCCGGGCTCCACAGGGCAGAGTGCCAGCTAACGGCTGGGAGGCGTGAGTCTACGGAAAGTGCCGCAGAAAATATACCGCCAGTCTTCGGGCTGGTAAGGGTGAAATGGTGCGGTAAGAGCGCACCGCGCTGCTGGTAACAGTAGTGGCAGGGTAAACCCCACTCGGAGCAAGACCAAATAGGAAAACTATGGTGCTGCCCGCACTGTTTTCGGGTTGGTTGCTTGAGAATCGTTGGTGACAATGGTTCCAGATGAATGATTATCCACGACAGAACCCGGCTTACAGGCTGACTTACTTTTTTATCTGTTCCCCTTATATTGCTGTAAGGGGACATATAAAATCTACCGTTTATCAAGAAATTCTTGTGTAAATATCTCGCAAAATCAGTACTTCTTAATGTTTTACTTTAACTATGTCTGGTTAATATTTGTTTTTAAATGATATTCACCGTCCATCATGAGGAATCCTCGCTAAGTCATTGTTGTAATTAAAGAAATTCTAATCTCATCGCCCGTTTTTTTCTTGACTTGTGTCACTTTTGAACCATACTGTGTTAATTGGTGGGGAATTGTGTCACAAAGTGACTAATAAAGGCGGATTGAGTGCTTAAATTTAGAGGGGCTTCAAATTTATCATTAGATGCGAAAGGCAGGATAGTTTTGCCTACTCGTTATCGTGAGCGCCTGACTGAAATATGTGGTAGCCAGCTGGTTGTCACTATTGATACCGATGAGCCCTGCCTGTTGATCTACCCACTGAATGAATGGGAGATTGTCGAAGAAAAAATTAACCTGTTAACCGGTCTTAATAAGAGAGTAAAGCTTATCAAGCGTAAGCTGATCGGTTATGCGACAGATATTGAAGTTAATGACAGTGGAAGATTACTGTTGTCTGCGCCACTGAGAAATTATGCCAAATTAGAGAAAAAAGTGGTTCTAATCGGGCAGGGAAACAAGTTTGAGCTGTGGGATGAGCAGCTATGGGAACAGCATTGCATGGAAGATATTGATGAAAGTGAAGAAGTACCTGATGCCCTGGCAGAGTTATTAATATGAGTCAGGCAGAATTTTCCCATCAGCCCGTGCTATTTCAACAAGTCATTGATTTGATGAAAATAAAACCTGATGGTATTTATATCGATGGGACTTTTGGTCGAGGTGGTCACTCGGCAGCCATACTTGCGAAGTTAAATGAAAATGGAAGGTTGCTGGTCATGGATAAAGATCCAGAAGCTATTGCTTATGCTAAACAAATTCATTCTGATGATGCTCGTGTCACTATTATTCATGATGACTACGGTCATATGGCTGAATGTATTGAACAGTTGGGTTTGAAACAGTTAGTAGATGGTGTATTGCTGGATCTGGGTGTTTCTTCCCCTCAATTGGACGATGCACAGAGAGGTTTTAGTTTTCAGCAAAATGGTCCTCTTGATATGCGCATGAACCCTGAACAGGGTATGTCTGCAGCTGAGTGGATAATGACCGCAAAAGAAAAAGAAATTTCTGATGTTTTATGGCAATTAGGTGAAGAGCGTTTTTCACGTCGAATTGCTAAAAAAATTATCGAATATCGTCAGGATCAAGCAATTACCGATACTGCTACTCTAGTCAGTATAATCAGTGATTGTGTTCCTTCTCATAAAGAAAAAAAACACCCGGCAACACGTAGTTTTCAGGCGATACGCATGAAAGTTAACCAGGAGCTGGATCATATTCATCAAGTGCTCGATGGTATTTTTGATGTTGTTAAAATAGGTGGGCAACTACTTGTTATCAGTTTCCATTCGCTTGAAGACCGACTGGTAAAACGTTTTATTAAACAACATTCTACCCCGCCAGCTATACCGAAAGGTTTGCCTGTTCGCGATAGTGATCTGCATATAACTGTTCGGTTACGTAATATCGGTAAAGCAGTTAAGGCGACAGCCGAAGAAATAAAACAAAATACGCGCTCACGAAGCGCTATTTTAAGAATAGCTGAGCGAATTTCCTGATGTCTCACATTTACTGGTTGATGCTGCTGATTATTTTAGTAACTGGCAGCTCGATGGCTGTTATTTATGTTAAACATGAAAGCCGTGTTCTGTTCTCCGAGTTAAGGCTGAAACAAAAAAGTCAGGATGAACAATTAATACACTGGAGTCGTTTACAGATCCAGAAAAGTACTTTAATTACTCAGGCTAATGTTGAATCCATTGCACGTAAAAGGCTTGATATGGTAGTACCAGAAAATGTGCAAATTGTGACTTTGGTAGATTATGAGTAATAACTCTTCTACTTTTTTTGCAGGCAGACATTACTTTGTACTGGTTATTTTGGTGGCATTGTTCATCTCATTGCTGATTAGATCAGCCTGGTTACAGGTTTATAATCAGGAGTTTTTACTGGATGAAGGTAGTCAGCGTCAACTTAGAACAATTCAAACACCCGCTTATCGAGGTTCTATTCTGGATCGTTTTGATACACCTTTAGCGATTAGCACACCGGTTGATTCGGTATGGGTCAATCCGAAGCAAATTCTGTTAAATCAGGATGGCTTGAAAAAGGTTGCAGAGTCGTTGGGTGTTAACTATAACAAAACGCTTAATAAGTTAAAGCAAAGGGCGAATAAGGAATTTGTTTTTATCAAACGACGTTTAGAACCTGAGCTTGCACAGAAAGCTGTAGAGGGTATAGACGGTGTTTATCTTCAAAGAGAATATAATCGTTTTTATCCAGCTGGAGAAGTAGTTTCACACGTATTGGGTTTTACCGATATTGATAATGTCGGTCGGGAAGGTCTTGAGCTTGTCTACCAGGACTGGTTGAAAGAAAAAACGGGTAAGCGCCAGATTTTAAGAAATCGTAAAGGTGAGGTTGTAGAGAATATTTCACAGGTAGTGGCTGCTCGATCAGGTAAAGATTTACAAACCAGTATTGATATGCGCTTGCAATATATAACGTATCGTAGTTTGAGCAAGGCTATTAAACATCATGGTGCAAAATCGGGTAGTGCAGTACTACTGGATGCTCGTACCGGTGAAATTCTGGCGATTGCTAATCAGCCATCTTACAACCCGAATCAGCATAAAAATAAATCAGCAGCTGCTCGACGAAATCGGGCTGTTACTGATGTTTTTGAGCCTGGTTCAACAATCAAACCTTTTACTCTTGCTGCGGCTCTGGACAGGAATTTATATAATCTGAAAAGTCACATTAATACTGCACCGGGTTATATGAAAGTGACCGGTTATCCCATTCGGGATTTTCGTAATTATGGGGTTCTTGATCTTGCAGGAATTTTACGTAAGTCGAGCAATGTGGGTGCTTCAAAGGTGGCTTTGTCGATGAAGCCAGAGCAACTTTGGCAATCTTACAAAGATTACGGTTTTGGCGAGCCGACCGGTATCAGCTTTCCCGCATCATCACCGGGTTATTTTAGTGATTACAATGATTGGCAACCGCTTGATCATGCCACTATGGCATTTGGTTATGGGGTTTCTGTCTCTACCTTGCAATTAGCTCGTTCATATTCAGTTTTTGCAAATGGCGGAAAAATTCAACCCGTAAGTTTACTCAAACTGGATGAGCCACAGCAAGCTACTCAGGTTATGAAATCTTCAACAGCAAAAAAAGTACTGGAGATGATGGAGCAGGTAGTAGGACCTGATGGCTCGGCTAAGCAGGCAGCAATAACTGGCTATAGGGTGGCAGGGAAAACTGGAACAGCCAGGAAGAGCACGGCTGGTGGTTATCTTGAAGATACTTATACCTCTGTTTTTGCAGGTGTTGTTCCTGTTAGCAATCCTCGACTGGTAATGGCTGTGATGATTGACGAGCCAACTAAGAATGGTTACTACGGTGGTCAGGTGGCAGCGCCTGTCTTTAAGGATGTGCTTACCCATGCATTACGCCTGATGAATATTTCACCTGATAATTTGAAGGCTTCTTTGCAGATGGCTAAATCAAAAGGACAGGTATTATGATGACTTCAGTAAGCCGTCAAACGCAAATATCTCTTAATACTCTATTACAGGGTTACGTGGACGAGAGCAATCTGATAAATGTAGAAGTTACCGGTCTGTCTAGCAATAGTAGCAAGGTCAAAAAAGGTGATTTATTTGTAGCTCTGGCAGGTCTGACAAGACATGCAATGGATTATGTCAAAGAGGTGATAGATGCCGGTGCGGTCGCCATTATATATGACGCAAATGATTCCTATTGTTTACAGCGTATTCCGCTTTTAGAAAAGCAATACAATGTAAGCTTTATTCCAGTCGAAAACCTGCAACAGAACCTGGGTGAAATTGCGAGCCGTTTTTATGCTTATCCCAGTCAACAATTTACACTCATTGGTATAACCGGCACTGATGGTAAAACCAGTGTTACACATTTGTTAATTCAGGCTTTGAATAAGCTTAATAAAAAAGCAGGCAGTGTTGGAACATTGGGTTATGGTTTATCAAATCAACTGAAGGTGACCAGTTACACAACGCCTGATGCAATAACTCTACAGTCTATCCTGTTCGAATTATCGATAGGTTCCAGTGAATACGTGGTGATGGAAGTTTCATCTCATGCGTTGGAGCAATTTAGAGTCAGTGGTTGTCAATTTGATATAGCTGCTTTGACTAATTTAGGAAGTGATCACCTCGATTATCATGGAGATCTGGAACATTACCGGGAAGCTAAATCCCGCCTGTTTTCGAAACAGAGTTTAACAGGCAGAGTGTTAAATCTGGATGATGATTTTGGTATTTCACTAGCGCAAACCTATAAAGGTGACAATGTCATAAATTATAGTGTTGATGCAACGAGTGATGTAGTTGCAGATGTTAAACTTCTGTCAAGTATGATGACTGATCAGGGTATTAAAATTACTGTAACTACTCCTGCTGGTTTACTCACTATTCAGACTGGTTTAATCGGTGCTTTTAACATAAACAACCTGTTATGTTGCATATCTGTTTTGCTTCAACTGAATTTTGAACTTAATCAAATAGAACGGTGCATGCAGGATTTACAACCTATTCCTGGGCGCATGGAATACTTTCCTTCAGTCAATCATAAGGCAGCAGTCGTGATTGATTTTGCACATACCGAACAAGCCCTGTCAGCCTGTATCAATTCACTTAAAAATTACTGTGAAGGAAACATCATTTGCATATTTGGTTGTGGTGGTGATAGAGACCAGAGTAAGCGTCCTAAAATGGCGGCGGTGGCTGAACAACTGGCTGACCAGGTTATTGTCACAGATGACAATCCACGTAATGAACCACCTGAACAGATAATGCGTGACATATTAACCGGCTTTGTGAACCCTGAGCGGGTACGAATTATTCATGACCGTGAAATAGCCATTGAAACAGCACTGGCTGAAGCATCTGAGCAGGATTTAGTGATAGTGGCAGGAAAGGGCCATGAACAATTTCAGATCGTAGGAAAAAAGAGAATTCCATTCAGCGATCACTATGTTGTAAAGCAGAATCGCATAGGGACTGTTTTATGATTCATATGGATAGTCCTCAGTTAATGTCTCTTTTCCCTCAACGGGAAACTTTTCAAAATGAATTTTCTATTTCTTCGGTGATTATTGATAGCCGGAAAAGTGTAGAAGGTTGTCTGTTTGTAGCCATTAAGGGTGATAACTTTGATGGACATCAATATGTAAACAAAGCTGCTGAACTGGGTGCTGTTGCTGCAATTGTAGAAACGGTTTCTAGTGATATTTCAATACCACAAATCCTGGTTCAGGATACTCGTCAGGCGCTTGCTCTACTGGCAAACTTCTGGCGTAAAAAAGTTAATCCTGTCGTAGTCGCTATTACTGGTAGCAATGGTAAAACTACCGTTAAAGAAATGTTGGGTCGTATTTTAACGGGCCAGGGTCAAACATTAATGACTGCTGGAAATTTCAATAATGAAATAGGCGTGCCTCTAACCTTGTTTAGATTGTCTGAGGGTGATAGTTTTGCTGTTATCGAAATGGGCGCCAATCATCAGCATGAAATTAGCAAACTTATGCATATTGCAGAACCAGATGTGGTGTATGTGAATAATGCACGAGCTGCTCACATTGAAGGTTTTGGCTCTTTAGAAATGGTAGTTAAAGCAAAGGGTGAAATGTATCAGTATTGTAAGGCTGATTCCTTTGCTGTTTTTAATGATGATGAAGATTCCTCTGATTACTGGAAATCAATTTCTACAGCTGAGAGTCAGTTAATTTTTTCAAGTGTTCAATCGGCTGATTTAACTGGCAAAGGGCAGTCATTAGTTGACGGTTTGAAATTAATAGTTGAGTATCAACAGCAAAGTTTCGAATGCATTATTAATGTGTTTGGAAAGCACAATATTCAAAATTCTTTAGCGGCAATTACACTGGCAATAGCTTGCGGATTGACACTGAAACAGGCGTGTAAATTTTTAAGTGGTTTTAGTGGAGTAAAAGGTCGACAGCAATTTCTCTCCGGGGTGCAGGGAAGTGTCATTATTGATGATAGTTACAATGCCAATCCTGATTCACTAAAAGCTGCAGTAAATGTTTTGTGTGCTCTTAAAGGAACAGCCTGGTTAGCACTAGGAGATATGGCTGAAATGGGTGAACAGACTTTATTGTTACATCAACAGGCCGCGAATGAAGCTAAACAAGCTGGAGTGGAACAGTTTTTTGCACTAGGTGAAATGAGCTGTAAAGCAGCTGATGTATTTGATGAAGATGGGTTTTGTTTTAGTCAACACAGTGAAATGGTTGAATTTATATCACCACGATTACACAAGGGTATCAATTTACTTGTTAAGGGGTCACGTAGCGCTGGTATGGATAAAGTAGTAGAAAAGCTAATTTTGAATGCTAAACATTCTGACGTTTCAGGAGTAGAACATGCTTTATAGCCTTGCTACCTATTTAACCCAGTTTTATAGTGGTTTTAACTTATTTCAGTATCTTACTTTTCGTACGATTCTAGGTGTATTAACGGCTCTCATTATCTCTCTGGTTGTTGGCCCCTGGATGATAAGGTACCTGAGTAAATATAACATTGGTCAAAGTATTCGTGATGATGGACCTGAATCACATTTCAGTAAGGCCGGTACGCCGACAATGGGAGGCGCTTTGATACTGGTCGCCATTATCGTCAGTACCTTAATGTGGAGTGATTTAACATCTCGTTTTGTGTGGGTTGTTCTGTTTGTAACGGCTGGATTCGGTTTAATTGGCTGGATTGATGATTATAAAAAAATAGCTCTGGGTAACTCTAAAGGGCTTGCTTCTCGTTATAAATATTTGTGGCAATCGGTAGTCGGACTTACTGCTGCATTTGTTCTTTTTTCAACGGCTGAATTACCGCATGAAACTCAGCTAATAGTTCCGTTTGTAAAATCTCTGGTATTCGACCTGGGCTGGATGTACGTGGTGTTAGCCTATTTTGTTATCGTTGGAAGCAGTAATGCGGTTAATCTGACCGATGGATTAGATGGACTGGCAATTTTACCGACTGTGCTTGTCGGCGGTGCTCTGGGTGTTTTTGCATATGTAACGGGTAATACGAATTTTGCTGGATATCTGGGTATCCCTTATATTCCGGGTGTTGGTGAAATGGTCGTTTTCTGTGGTGCTCTTGTGGGTGCAGGCCTCGGCTTTTTATGGTTTAACACTTACCCTGCTCAAGTATTTATGGGTGATGTGGGTGCGCTTGCACTGGGTGCAGCACTGGGTGTGATCGCAGTGATTGTGCGTCAGGAACTGGTGTTATTCATAATGGGCGGTATTTTTGTAGTAGAAACTGTTTCAGTCATTTTACAGGTTGCCTCTTATAAATTAACAGGTCGTCGAATTTTTAGAATGGCCCCATTGCATCATCACTTTGAATTAAAAGGCTGGCCAGAACCAAGAATTATCGTTCGATTCTGGATCATTACTGTCATTCTTGTATTAATTGGCCTGGCGAGTCTTAAGGTACGGTGATGCAAGCGATGACACAGCCTCATACAATGCATAAAGACCAACGCTATTTAGTTGTTGGCCTGGGAATGACCGGGTATTCAGCTGCCAGCTACCTGTTGCAAAATGGTTACCAGTGCACTGTTCAGGATGACCGGGAGAATCCACCTTACTTGAATGAATTTCAGCAGAAATTCCCCGCAGTAGAAATTGTTAAAGGAGATTTATCAGAGTCACAACTTGTAGATGTTGATTGTCTTGTGGTTAGCCCTGGTTTATCAATTCGAACCCCCCTAATGCAATCATTTTTAAATTCTGGAAAAAGAATTATTGGTGATATTGAACTGTTTGCTGAAGCCGTTGATAAACCGGTTTTGGCTATTACAGGTTCGAACGGGAAAAGTACGGTGACCAGCCTGTTAGGGGAAATGATCAAGGCAGACGGTAAGCATGTAGCTGTTGGAGGCAATATTGGTGTTCCAGCACTGCAACTGCTTAATGAAAATGTGGATCTGTATGTACTTGAATTGTCCAGTTTTCAGCTAGAAACAACATCATCGTTACAGCCACTGATATCAACCGTATTGAATGTCAGTGAAGACCATATGGATCGATATGAAAATTTGGCGGATTACCAGCAAAGTAAAAAGTCTATCTATTCTCATGCCTTGAATTGTCTGAGCAATTTCGATGATGCACTGACAAAACAGTCTGATAGTGATATTCAATTTTCATTACAGAATTTATCTTGCAAATACACTGTAACTGGAACTGATGACCCTGAGCTGGTAGTCGATGGTGAAGCATGGATAAAAACCTCAGCATTAAAACTTAAAGGTCGGCATAACTGGGCTAATTGTCTTGCCGCAATGGCGATGGCCAGAGTGGCTGGCATTTCCAAACCAGCTATTTTAAAAGCACTTAAGTCATACGCGGGATTAGCTCATCGAAGTGAATGGATTGCCGAAATAAATGGTGTGAGCTGGATAAATGATTCAAAGGCAACCAATCCTGGTGCTACTAAAGCGGCAATTGAAGGACTTGATGAGCCGGTTATATTGATAGCAGGTGGGCAAAGTAAAGGTGCCAATGTCTCTATCTTATGTGAAAGTTTAAAACAGCATGTTAAAACCGTTTTATTGTTTGGTCAGGATGCTGATGAAATTGAACAAAGCTGGCAGGGATGTGTAAATATTCAACGAGTTGATGATTTAGAGCAAGCTGTTCAAACTGCAAGTGATTTAGCGATAGCAGGAGATATTGTTTTATTAGCGCCGGCTTGTGCGAGTTTTGATATGTACAGTGGATTTGCTGCACGCGGTGATCATTTCAGTCGTCTGGTGAGGGCACTGTCATGAGTTCCCAGGCAATCCGTGCTTCACAAATCACAAGGGAAATAGTCTCCAGTCTGCCAAAATTATTAGACAGCCAAATTCTCTTAATCTATGGAATATTGGCGTGCATTGGCTTAATTATGGTGACATCGGCATCTATTGGTGTTGCTGATGCGATAAAGGACGATCCATTTTACTATGGTAAACGTCAGTTCTTACGCTTGATATTAGGTGTGTTACTGATGTGGATTGCATACAGGGTTCCTACGAAAATCTGGAAAGATAACGGCATGATTCTAATGTTAAGTTCACTTTTTTTACTGGCATTGGTTCTTGTTCCTGGCCTGGGAAGAACGGTAAATGGGGCGACTCGCTGGTTGGACCTTCAAGTTTTTACCATACAGGTGTCAGAAATAGCCAAGCTGTTTTTAATAATCTATTTAAGCGGTTATTTAATTCGCCGAGCTGATGAAATTAAATCGGGTCTTAAGGGCTTTATCAAGCCGATGATTATTTTAGCGATGGCGAGTGGACTATTAATTCTGGAACCAGATTTTGGAGCTGCTGCAGTACTGTTAATGACGGGCCTCGGAATGATATTTCTGGGTGGGGTTCAGTTTAGACAGTTTTTTGTTTTTGTCATTGGCACTCTGAGTATCATGGTGTTACTGGTCCTGGTTTCTCCTTATAGAATGGCTCGAGTGACTTCTTTTCTTGATCCCTGGGCCGATCCTTTTTCCAGTGGTTTTCAGTTAACGCAATCTCTTATCGCAATAGGAAGTGGTGGTATCTATGGAACTGGTCTGGGTGGTAGTATTCAAAAATTATTCTATTTACCAGAAGCCCATACCGATTTCCTTTTTGCTATTTACTCTGAAGAATTTGGACTTTTAGGCGTCGCCTTTTTGATCCTGATTTATACATGGTTTGCTCTACGTTGCTTTCAAATTGGTAAAACAGCATTGAATAAAGATAAACCATTTGGTGCTTATCTTGTTTATGGTGTTGGCCTGTTAGTCAGTATTCAGGCAGTTATAAACATGGGCGTCAACATGGGTGCTCTTCCCACAAAAGGTTTGACTCTGCCATTCATCAGTTACGGTGGCAACAGTATCCTTGTCATGTCTTTAGCGGTGGGTCTTGTTCTCAGGGTTCATTATGAAAATTGTGAAATTCAGGATGAAACTAAAAAGCCAAAAAAACATTCACGCTTAACAAAGGCGGTGAACAATGGTTAGTGTAAAACGTCCAATCATGGTTATGGCTGGAGGCACAGGTGGGCATGTATTTCCTGCACTGGCAGTTGCAAATTACTTAAGAGACCAGGGTGAAAATATTGTCTGGATGGGTACAAAATCGGGTCTTGAATCTCGACTTGTTCCTGCAGCTAACTTTCCTATTGAGTGGTTAACAATCGAGGGTGTCAGAGGCAAGGGTCTTTTTACAAAGGCTATGGCTCCTTTTAAATTATTATTAGCCTGTAGTCAGGCAATTAAAATTTTATGGAAAAATAAACCCAGAGCGATATTAGGCATGGGCGGTTTTGCTTCCGGTCCGGGCGGATTAATGGCCTGGTTGTTACGCATACCGTTGATTATTCATGAGCAGAATGCAGTGATAGGTTTAACCAATAAATTGCTCAATAAATTTGCAAGTTTAAAGTATTTTGCATTTCCACAGGCGGCCAAAAATATTGTAGATAGTATTGTAGTGGGTAATCCAGTACGTAAAGATTTACTGGCTATTGATCCACCTGAAGTTCGATATGCAGATCTACACAGAAATAATATTAATGTTCTGGTGATTGGTGGGTCTCTGGGTGCTAAAACATTGAATGATACTTTGCCAGAAGCGCTTCATAAAATTGATACTAAAGATAGACCAGCAGTTCGTCATCAATGTGGAGCAGGTAAGTTACAGGATTGTAAAAAATTATATGAAAAACTAGATGTTGAAGCTGATTTAACTGAATTTGTAGATGATATGAAATCTGCTTATGAGTGGGCAGATCTTGTTATCTGTCGTTCAGGTGCTTTAACGGTTGCTGAATTGGCAGCAGTGGGTATCGCCTCAATTCTGGTTCCATATCCATATCATGTTGATGATCAACAATTATATAACGCTGCTTTTCTAACCGATGCTGATGCGGCAATAGTTAGAAAAGATAAAGAGTTTTCAGCACAATTTTTAGCACAATGCCTGGTTAATTTATCCAAAGATAAAGAGCAATTGATGCAGATGGCCTGTAATGCCAGAAAAATTGCATATACCGATGCAACTCAACAGGTTGCTTCAGGCATATTACGGGAGGCTCTGTAATGACTCGATCACCACGACAGTTGATGCGTCGAATTAAAAATATTCACTTTGTCGGTATTGGCGGAGCGGGTATGAGCGGTATAGCCGAAGTCTTTCATAATCTGGGCTATAAAGTTACCGGTTCAGATATTAATGATAGCCAGATGGTTAAACATCTGGGTGAACTGGGTATCGACATTAATATCGGGCATCAATCTGATAATATTATCGGTACTCATGTTGTCGTTGTATCAACGGCAATTGATGAATCTAATCCTGAAATTGTCTATGCAAGAGAGTTGCGTATTCCTATAGTTAGACGTGCTGAAATGCTGGCCGAATTGATGCGTTTTCGACAGGGAATAGCGGTTGCAGGTACGCATGGTAAAACTACAACGACAAGTCTGGTGACTGCAGTTTTAGCAGAAGGTGGCCTCGATCCGACTTATGTTATTGGTGGGAAGTTAAACAGTTCTGGTCGTCATGCAAAACTGGGTGATAGTGATTACCTGGTAGCTGAAGCCGATGAAAGTGATGCTTCATTTTTATATCTGCAACCTGTTATCGCGATAGTGACAAATATTGATCAGGATCATCTATCCACTTATGAAGGTGATTTTGACCGTCTTAAACATACCTTTGTAGAATTTTTACACCACCTTCCTTTTTATGGTTTAGCAGTGCTTTGCATAGATGATGATGTGGTGCGGGAAATACTACCCCAGTTATCCAGGCCTATTCTCACTTATGGTGAGGCGGAAGATGCAGATGTCAGAATAACTGAGATTAAGGCTGATTCATCAAGAACACATTATTCTGTAACATTTCCAGATTCATCTTCAGTAGATATCGAACTGAATATGGCTGGCAAACATAACGTGTTAAATGCTACAGCAGCCCTTGCAGTTGGCTGGGAACTGGAAGTGACTAAACAGGAAATGCAGAATTCACTGAGTCAGTTTGAAGGTATAGGACGTCGTTTTCAAATAACAGAACAGTTGCATTTTAATGGAAAAACAATTCGTCATATTGATGATTATGGACATCATCCAAATGAAATAAAAGCAACAGTTGAAGCGATACGGGCAGCCTGGCCTGAGCAACGTTTAACGGTTGTATTTCAACCTCATCGTTACAGTCGTACCCGTGATTTATTTGAAGATTTTTCAAGTGTTCTATCGGAGGTTGATCAACTGGTATTGCTTGAAGTTTATCCGGCTGGTGAGAAACATATTAAAGATGCGGATGGTCGTGCGTTAAGTCGGTCTATTCGTAATCGAGGTCGCATTGACCCTGTTTTTGTAGAAAGCATAACTGACTTGAAACCTGTTCTAACATCTGTCGTTGAGGATAGCGATATATTGCTAACACTTGGAGCCGGTAGTATCGGTGCTTTTGCTGCAGATTTTTTACAACAGCTTAAAGCGGATTCAGCGGGATGATGAATATGGCTTTGCAATCAACCATCCGCGGACAGATTAGCAACAATGAACCTATGAGGAAACATTGTAGCTGGCGTACGGGTGGTAAAGCAGAGTTGTATTTTGAACCAGCAGATAAACAGGACTTAGTTCTTTTTTTGAATGAGACATCTAAAGATATTCCACTTACCTGGATTGGTCTTGGCAGTAACCTGTTAGTTAGAGATGGCGGAGTTAAAGGTATTGTTATTTCTACTCTTGGTAAGCTCAATAAATTAAGCATGCTTGAAAATGGTTGTGTGTATGCAGAGAGTGGAGTGACTAGCGCAAAGTTGGCTCGATTTTGTCAACAGCATAATCTGGATGGTGCAGATTTTATGGCTGGTATTCCCGGTACTGTGGGTGGTGCTTTAGCCATGAATGCTGGAGCCTTTGGGTTTGAAACCTGGCAATTTGTTGAGTCTGCAGAAACACTAAATCGTCAAGGTGAAATGATTAACCGTTTGGCTTCAGAATTTGAAGTTGCTTATCGTAGTGTTGGTTTACCGGTTGACGAGTGGTTTAGTGCCGCAGTTTTTAATTTCCCTGTAAAAACTAATAGCATCGAATCTAATATCAAGCCTTTACTGGCAAAAAGAAATGCATCACAACCCATAGGTTTACCTTCCTGTGGTTCAGTGTTTAAAAATCCAAAACATGATTTTGCAGCCCGATTGATAGAAGCATGTGGTTTAAAAGGTTTTTGTATCGGAGGTGCCTGTGTTTCCGAAAAGCATGCTAATTTTATTATTAATAAAGACAATGCCAGTGCATCAGATATTGAAGACCTGATAGAAAAAATTAAAGAGGATATTAAACAAAAATTTGATATTGAACTGCATACAGAAGTAAGAATTATCGGAGACAGTTTATGAGTTTCGATCATTTACTTCCTTCTTCTGATATAGCAACTAAAAGTGGCAGAGTAGCCGTGCTAATGGGAGGTACTTCTGCAGAACGAGAAGTGTCGCTTACATCTGGCAGTTTTGTGTTGAAAGCTTTAGTTGATGCAGGTGTTGATGCTTTTAAAGTTGATGTACAGAAAAATGTTCTTGATCAACTTGGAAGTCTTAAAGCAGACAGAGTAATAAATATGTTACACGGTCGAGGTGGTGAGGATGGTGAAGTTCAGGCAATTCTTGATGTATTGAAAATTCCCTACACTGGTAGTGGAGTTAAAGCCAGTTCAGTCACCATGGATAAACTGATGACTAAACGTTTACTGCTGGGTAGTCAAATAAATACGCCTGAATTTATGCAGCTTAAAACGTTAGAAGACTGTTTAAAAGCAATCAAAGCTATTGGCTTACCGTTAATTATTAAACCTGTTAATGAAGGTTCAAGCATTGGCATGAGTAAGGCTGAGAAAGCAGATGAATTAGAAGCGGCTTTTTTACTGGCTTCACGATATGGCACTGTCATGGCTGAGCAATGGGTGACGGGTTCTGAATATACAGTAGCCTGGTTGGAAGACACTGTATTACCAGCAATTAAGCTGGAAACTCCACATGTGTTCTATGATTATGATGCTAAATATAAAGCGAATGATACACGCTATATTTGCCCATGTGGTCTAGATGAAAAACAACTAAAGAAACTTAATGACATTGTTACAAAGACTATAGATGTCTGTGGTATGCGTCACTGGGGACGAGTAGATTTAATGCTGAATCAGCAAGGTGATTTCCAGGTTATTGAGGCGAATACAATTCCAGGTATGACTGATCATAGCCTTGTACCAATGGCAGCAAAACAGGCAGGTTTAAGTTTTCAACAACTGGTATTAAAGTTAATTGAATTAACACTCAAGCCGGAGGTAGCTGATGTTTAAATTAAGTACCTTAGTTGATTCAAAAAAGACAAACAGACAGGGTTCTCTTAAATTAGGTCAACCTAAAAAGAAATCTAAAGCAAAACCTCAGGCAAGTAAAAAACAGTCTCGTGAAGTTGTAGAATTAGAATGGCTAAAACAGGTAATTAATAGAAAGGTTGCGACAGTATTTATAGTGGTTGCTGTTATAATATCTACCGTTTTAATGTTGCCCAAAGAAGACTTTCTTCCAATTGAAAAAATTATTATTTCAGGTGACTACGAACAATTAAAAATGGAAAGAATTAAGAATAATTTAGATAACTATTTAGGTCAGGGTTTCTTCTCTGTTGATATTAAATATATCCAGAGAAACCTAAGCCGTGAACCATGGATTGATACGATATCCGTAAAAAGAATCTGGCCCGATAAACTGCATGTAAGCTTAAAGGAAAAACAGGCTATAGCCCGATGGGATGGTAAACATCTATTAAGTGATAAGGCAGTAATTTTTGCAGCTGATAGTAAATCGTTTATGAATTTACCCCGAATTAATGGTTACTCTGGTCAGAGTGTAGAGTTACTGAGTCGTTATGGTGAAATTCAGTATGAGTTTTCTAAACTGGGAATTCATATTGCTGAAATGATAGAAGATAGTAAAGGCGCTTTAAGTTTGGTATTAAATGGAAAACTTAAAGTTAGTCTTGGTAGTGAGAATAATGACATGAAAATTAAAAAATTATTATCGGTTTATTCTGATCAAATAAAACCTAGAGCGGAATATATCAAGCATATTGATTTTCGTTATAGTAATGGATTTGCCATTGCATGGACCGATGAATACTTAAACCTGGAAAAATCAGGTGACTCAAAAAAACGAGGCAATAAGAATGTCTAAAAAGACAGAAAATAATCTTATCGTAGGACTTGATATAGGTACTTCAAAAGTAGTTGCTATTGTTGGGGAAGTAACCGTTGAAGGAACAATCGAAATTATAGGAGTAGGTACTCAACCCTCACGAGGATTGAAAAAAGGTGTCGTAGTCAATATTGAGTCAACGGTTCAGTCTATTCAACGTGCTGTTGAAGAAGCAGAGTTGATGGCAGGTTGTCAGATTCGTTCAGTGTATGCAGGTATTGCTGGTAGTCATGTAAAGAGTATTAACTCTCATGGCATCGTGGCAGTTAAAGATAAAGAAGTCACTCCTGCCGATGTAGCAAGAGTTATCGATGCTGCTAAGGCTGTTGCTATTCCAGCTGATCAACGTATTTTGCACGTGCTGCCCCAGGAATTTCTGATTGATAACCAGGAAGGTATCAGAGATCCAATCAGTATGTCGGGAGTGCGTCTTGAATCGAGGGTGCATCTTGTTACAGGTGCGGTAAGTGCAGCACAGAACATTATTAAATGTGTACGACGTTGTGGTCTTGACGTCGATGACATTATTCTTGAGCAGCTTGCCTCAAGTGCTTCGGTGTTAACCGATGATGAAAAGGAACTGGGTGTATGCCTGGTTGATATCGGTGGTGGTACAACTGATATAGCAGTGTTTACAGAAGGTGCCATTCGACATACTGCTGTTATTCCCATAGCAGGTGATCAGGTTACCAATGATATTGCTGTCGCTTTACGCACGCCTACTCAATACGCCAATGACCTGAAAATTAAATATGCCTGTGCTTTACGTCAACTGGCCACTGAAGAGGAAACTATTGAAGTGCCCAGTGTGGGTGATCGTGCTCCTCGTCGTCTTGCTCGTCAAACTCTGGCTGAAGTGGTTGAACCACGTTATGAAGAGTTACTTAGCCTGGTTCAGGCAGAGCTCAGACGGTCTGGTTTTGAAGAGATCTGTGCGGCCGGAATTGTTCTGACCGGTGGCAGCTCGAAGATGGAAGGGGTTATTGAACTGGCAGAAGAAATATTTCATATGCCCGTACGCTTAGGTGTTCCCCAGCATGTTTCAGGTCTGGTCGATGTTATACGAAATCCAATCCATGCCACTGGTGTGGGTTTACTGCTGTTTGGTCTTAAACAGCAATCCAGTTTTTCCAGCCAGGAGCTGGAAGAAAACTCTGGAGACAGCTTATGGAAAAAAATGAAAAGCTGGTTTCAGGGTAATTTTTAAATAGCTACATAAATGTAATCAAAAAAAGTAAGAGGATAAATCTAATGTTTGAATTAATGGATGCATTTTCACAAAATGCGGTAATAAAGGTAATAGGAGTCGGCGGCGGCGGCGGTAATGCTGTTCAGCATATGGTCGACTCCCATATTGAAGGTGTTGAGTTTATGTGTGTCAATACTGACGTGCAGGCACTTAAGAAAATGGATGCTAAAACTTCCATTCAAATTGGTAGTAGTATCACCAAAGGTTTAGGAGCCGGAGCAGATCCTGGAGTAGGTCGTCAGGCAGCAATGGAAGATCGTGAAAGAATTCAGGAAGCTATAACCGGCACCGACATGTTATTCATTACCGCAGGTATGGGTGGTGGAACTGGTACTGGTGCTGCTCCCGTTATTGCCCAGATTGCGAAAGAAATGGGTGTACTAACCGTTGCTGTTGTGACCAAACCATTTGGTTTTGAACGCGGTAAACGTATGGCCCTGGCTGAACAGGGTATTAAAGAATTATCAGAATCTGTTGATTCATTAATCACTATACCTAACGATAAGTTAATGCCTGTACTGGGTAAACAGACCACCGTACTAGAAGTGTTTAATACTGCTAATGATGTATTACGCGGTGCTGTTCAAGGTATTGCAGAACTGATTACCTGTCCTGGTTTGATCAATGTGGATTTTGCTGACGTTAGAACTGTTATGTCTGAAATGGGCATGGCGATGATGGGTTCAGGAGAAGCAACTGGCGAAGACCGTGCAACTGAAGCTGCAGTTGCGGCAATTTCATCTCCATTGCTGGAAGATATTGATATTGCCGGTGCTCAGGGAATCCTGGTCAATGTGACTGCTGGTCTGG
The DNA here is from genome assembly GCA_018669845.1 of Gammaproteobacteria bacterium. Classification (GTDB taxonomy): domain Bacteria; phylum Pseudomonadota; class Gammaproteobacteria; genus JACNJF01. Next base: position 29,583 of record JABHSO010000045.1, read on the forward strand.
ATTTAGCAATTGGTGAACTGGATGATGTGGGTTCTACAATTACAGAACTGGCTTCTGATGATGCAACAGTAGTTGTCGGTACAGTTATTGATTCTGAAATGACTTCGGGTGAATTACGTGTGACATTGGTTGCAACGGGTCTGGGTAAAGAAAAGAAACAGCAGAAGCCAGATGTCTCAGTTGCTACACCGATCATAAAACCTGAAAAAACAGGACAGGTTGATTATACAAAACTTGATCAGCCAATTAATATGCGCGGAACCACTAGCAAGAAAGTTGTTGGTGATTCTATAGAAATTCCAGAAGACAAAGAAAGTCTGGAATATCTGGAAATCCCTGCATTTTTACGTAGACAGGCAGACTAAAGGTCCGCACTTCTCTTACTCCTTATTGAAGTTATGGATGACTTCAATAAGGTTAATTTAATTCAGCATATTCATGCTGTTTTCCCGACCCTGCCAAAAATAAATTAAGTTGTTTTTTAATTAAAATAATCCATTAGTCCGGCTGTTTACCGAGTGAGTGGCAGTTAAGGCAATATGCTGATACTGATCCAGCCAGGTAATAATTGGGTGGATCCTGTTGTAAACCATCTCTGGCGTTAATAATATTCTGCCGAAATTGATCAATATTGAATGAAACTATGTTGTGGTTGGAGCTGAGGTTTTCTTCCCCAAGGGAATGACTCAGAATTTCCATCTTGCTTAGGATAGAAATCGCGTTGAGCCTTTGTGAATTGGGTACCGGGATTGTGTCCTGTAAGCTGTTATCCAGTAAAGTGGTGTACCAGGCAAACTGCTGCATGGTATCAGTCAATGTTTCAGATGAAATATAATTAAAATCAGGTGGGTATGTAACTTTTCTGACGGTTTCAAATACACCATTAGCACAGCCTATAACAGTAAAAGCTGTGGTAAGAAGAAGAGCTCTTTTTAAATAAATTGATAACATGATTGAAGCCTACTTTAATATTTATCTCATTATAACGGTAAACCCTTCAGTAATCATATTTGTGGATTGATGGAAATCATCATTACCCTCGATCTTGAATGTGAGATAGATATAGTTGAAGTTATCGGTAGGGTGCGCCGTGCGCACCATCGAGTTTTGATACCAATATCCATGGTGCGCGCGGCGCACCCTGCAACATATAAAGTAAAAACCTTACTACTTTATTACCGATTCGATTAAATTGAGTTTTTGGATTCGAGTTAAAGACTTGATTTCCATTTCACGTTTGCTGGCCTGACTGCGAGTTTCAGCTTGTTCCTGAAACACCAGTTTTACTGGCTGACGACCTCTAGTAAATTTTGCGCCTAAATTTGAAGATTTATCATTGTGTTCTGAAATTCGTCTTTCCACGTCTGTGGTAATACCTGTGTACAGGCTATTATCTGAACAGCGTAGTATGTACACATTCCAGCTCATTAGAGTGGACGAATTGCGGGTTCATTTATGGCTGAAAACTGTTCACGCAACTCAAGAATATGCTCTTCCCAATAACGTGTAGTATTGAACCAGGGGAAACTGTGAGGGAAAGCTGGGTCAGCCCATCTTCGAGCAAGCCAGGCACTGTAGTTCATTATACGAAGTGTTCTAAAGACTTCTATAAGCTGTAACTCGGTCATATCAAAATCATTAAATTCAAAATATCCATCGAGAATTTTATTCAGTTGTACACCCTGTTGTTCACGACTACCGGACAGTAACATCCAGATATCCTGCACAGCAGGTGCCATTCGAGAATCATCAAAATCTACAAAGTTAGGGTTGTCGTCACGCCATAACATGTTACCGGCATGGCAGTCACCGTGAACTCGTATACTTTTTACAGATCCTGCTCTGGCTATTGATTGTTCCATTGCGTTTAGAACGTCTTTTGTCAAACTGTCATAAGCCAGTTTTAACTCGGAGGGTATGAAGTTCTCGCTGATGAATTTAACACTGTCATAGCCATAATTATTAATGTTTATGGATGGTCTGTATTCAAAAGAAGCTGTTGAACCGATTAAATGCATTCTGGCTAATAAACGACCGAGAATTAACAGGTTGTCTTTATAGTCGAGTTCAGGTGCGTGACCTCCTTTACGTTCAAATAAAGAGATGCTGAAATTTCTATATTGAAACAGGCTTTCATCGGCATTATTTTTCAAAGGAGTGACTATGGGCAATTCCTGTTCAGCCAGTTCATAACTGAAAGCATGTTCTTCCAGAATTTGCTCTTTAGTCCAACGATTTGGCCGGTAAAATTTTGCAATTATTGGCAGTCCATCTTCAATTCCAATCTGATAAACACGATTTTCATAACTATTAAGTGCCAGATTTCGCCCGTCACACAGATAACCCTGAGACTCAATGGCATCCATGATGAAATCTGGGGTTAGTGTTTCAAAGGGGTGAGAGTTATTTGTAGTATTCATAGTGAATCATTATGGGAAAATAATTCACCACGAAGAGCACAAAGAACACGAAGTTTTATTTTTAACTAATTCTTTTAACCAAAAACTGATTATTGAAATATCGACTATATACCCTGATAAACCAATAACTATGTTTTTAAAAATAATCTGCTGACTAAATAAAAATCTTCGTGTTCTTCGTGAGCTTCGTGGTGCAAAAAAAGAAGTTACCTAATGGCCTGACAGTTTATGTAATTCTTCCAGAATAGAATCGACAAGTTGACGACCATGAGCGCCCATGCCCCGGCTTAGCACTTTGGGATCTCTTTCTCCATTTATCATCTTGCGCATAATACCACCTAGATTTTTCATGTCTCCACCGGCAGCGGACATTTGTTCGGCCATCTGGCTGATGATTTCCAATGCTTCTGGACGCCCCGTTGAAGCCTGGTGAATCATATGTGCAAGGCCCGGTGCTGCCATACTGGCATCGGCTTGTTTATTGGGGTCTGGCAAAGTAGCAGGGTTTTGAATGCCCAGTAAAATAGCAGCAACTATGGTGCTATCTTCTTCATCAAGTCCCAACAGCAGGTTTTCGTCTCTTTCACCTTTGATGATGCGACGTATCACCATTACCACATCACCCCAGCCATTTTTTTCACTGATTTGAAGAATTTCTTCGGTCTGAGGAATCAGACTCGGGTTACCGATACATTGCACAACCTGCACGATGACGCCAGCATGAGATTGAATTATTTGCTGTTGTCGGTCCATATTAAAGAGCTCTGATTTTTTCTGCCTGAACTAATAATGAGTTCAGTGCAGACTCTGCTTCAGCCAGCTTTTCACGTTCCTTGTTGACCACTGCTTCAGGTGCTCTGTCGACGAAATTAGCATTACTCAGCTTGCCTTTAATACGCTCAGCTTCGCTCTTAAACTTATCCATATTCTTTTCCAGACGGGCGAGTTCAGCTTCTTTATCGATCAGACCGGCCAGAGGAATTAACAGGTTCATATCGCCAACTAAAGATGTTGCTGATTCTGGTGCGTTTTCATCGGCTTTCAGCCAGGTGATGGATTCAAGCTTTGCCAGAGATAACAGTAATGACTCGTTATTATTGAGCCTAAAACTATCCTTCTCTGAGCCATTTTGCAGTAATACAGGTAAAGGTTTACCCGGTTTGATATCCATCTCAGAACGGATTTGACGAATGCCCATGATAAAAGTTTTAACCCAGCTGAGTTCTTCTATGGCTTGCTGGTTTATCAAGGTTTCATCCGAAACAGGGTAAGGCTGTAACATGATTGTTTCGCCCTCAACGCCGGCTAGCGGTGCAACCTTCTGCCATAATTCTTCAGTGATGTAAGGCATGATAGGGTGCAGTAAACGCAACATGGATTCGAGTACGGTGACCAGTGTTTTGCGTGCAGCACGTTTTTGTTCAACACTGGAAGAATCGGAATAAATAACCGGTTTGGATAATTCGATATACCAGTCACAGTAATCATTCCAGATGAATTCATAAATCTCTTTTGAGGCTAGATCGAAACGATACGATTCAATATGGCGGGCCACTTCGGTTGAAACCTGTTGCAGTCGGGAAGTAATCCAGTGGTCTGCTAGAGAAAGGGCTAGCGGCTCATTATTTAAACCAGTATCTTCGCCTTCGGTATTTTGTAAAACATAACGCGTGGCATTCCAGATCTTGTTGCAGAAATTGCGGTAACCTTCGATTCGTCCCATATCGAATTTAACATCTCGACCGGTTGAAGCTAGTGCGGTGTAAGTAAAACGCAGGGCATCGGTGCCATAACTCTGGATTCCATCAGGGAATTCTTTACGGGTTTGTTTCTCAATTTTGGCAGCCAGCTTTGGCTGCATCATGCCACTGGTGCGTTTACTGACCAATGATTCAAGGTCTATGCCATCGATCAGGTCAATGGGGTCGAGCACATTGCCTTTTGATTTGGACATTTTATGACCCAGTGAATCACGTACCAGGCCGTGCACATAAACCTCCTTGAAAGGCACCTGTCCATCCATAAACTTGAGTCCGAACATAATCATTCTGGCTACCCAGAAAAAGATAATGTCAAAACCGGTAACCAGTACCTGTGTCGGGTAGAAATCTTCCAGACGTTGAGTTTGTTGAGGCCAGCCTAAAGTTGAAAAGGGCCAGAGTGCAGATGAAAACCAGGTATCCAGTACATCTTCGTCCTGACGTAAATTTACATCCTCAGGAATATTATGCTTATCACGGATTTGTTGTTCGTTATGACCAACGTATAGATTGCCTTCGTCATCGTACCAGGCTGGAATTCGGTGACCCCACCAGATTTGACGGCTAATGCACCAGTCCTGAATGTTATTCATCCATTCGTAATAAATGTTTTCTGCATTTTGCGGAACAAATTTAATGGCTCCGGATTCAACGGCTTCGATAGCCGGTTTTGCCAGTGGTGCTGCTTTTACATACCATTGATCTGTCAGGTAAGGTTCTATAACTGTGCCGGAACGATCCCCGCGAGGAACCATCAGTTTGTGTGGTTCGATTTTTTCAATTAACCCGAGTTCTTCCAGATCTGCCACTATTTTTTTACGAGCGACATAACGATCAAGCCCAATATACTTTGCAGGAAGTAAATCACCCTCTTCAGTCAGGTTATCACGAATGGCGGCATCCTGAGTAAAGATATTTATTAGTCCACCGTGAGGCTGGTCCTGTATGGGCGTTTCATCATTATGTCGTTTCCATACATCGTAATCGTTGAAATCATGTGCAGGCGTAATTTTTACGCAACCGGTGCCGAATTCGGCATCCACATGTTCATCAATTATGATGGGAATATGACGTCCAGTTAAAGGCAGTTCAACGGTTTGCCCAACCAGGTGCATGTAACGTTCATCACCGGGGGCGATAGCAATGGCACAGTCACCTAACATTGTTTCAGGTCGGGTAGTAGCAACAACCAGATGACCTTCCTGGTTACTGAAAGGATAACGCAGGTGCCACATGCTGCCATTTTCTTCTTCAGAAATAACTTCAAGATCAGATATGGCTGTGTGAAATTTAGTGTCCCAGTTCACCAGGCGTTTGCCACGATAAATCAGACCTTCTTCATAAAGGCGTACGAAAACTTCCTGCACGGCATCTGACAGGCCGTCGTCCATAGTGAAACGCTCATGTTCCCAGTCCAGTGAAGAGCCGAGGCGGCGTAATTGGGAAGTGATATGTCCACCGGACTTTTCTTTCCAGTCCCAAATTCTATCGATAAGCTTTTCTCGCCCCAGATCATGGCGGGTTAGACCTTCGGCTTCCATCTGGCGCTCTACAACCATTTGAGTAGCAATACCGGCATGATCACTACCCGGTTGCCAGAGTGTTTTATCTCCGCTCATGCGGTGATAACGAATCAGGGTATCCATGATGGCATTGTTAAAACCATGCCCCATGTGCAGGCTACCAGTAACATTCGGTGGTGGAATCATGATGCAATAGCTTTTCTCACCCTCGGATGCCGGGCTGAAATAACCATTTTTTTCCCAATGTTGATACCAGTTTTGTTCGATGGCGTGCGGGTCGTAGGTTTTTTCCATGGTGCTTATAAATTCTAAAAAATCAAAGGAAGCGATTATACATGGCGGATGGCGCTCATAAAAAAATATTTCACCACGAAGGGCACGAAGAACACGAAGATGAAATATAATAAAGAAGTTTAGTGTACTCTAAGAGAAGGCTTTTCTCGTCATAGAGTTGATTTTTAACATGGGTATGATTACCCCGAATTAAAAAAGTAAAGGATATCCAGGTATGAGTTCCACTATTTTGGATCACGTTGCCAGGCAGCGTCAGATTCTAAAACAGTTTTTGTCAGATAGCATGAGTCAGCTGGGGCAGCAATGTATACCTTTGATGAGTGAACCTGAAAAGCTTGATGAATTACTTCAGGCTCATTTTAAGCTGTCCAGTTATGTTAAATATCTGTGGGTACTCGATCACTCCGGTCGGCAGTTAAGCGCAACTGTGTCCAGGAAAAAACTGAAAGAAGGACAAAGGGGAAGGGACAGGGTTGCGCGGCCTTATATGCAGCGAGCTTTAAAAGGTGATCCATTTTATCTGTCGGATGCCTATATTAGCCGCTTTCGTAGAAGACCTTCACTAACGGCTGTACAAACTTTTTATGATGAAGATGGGCGCACACTGGGATATCTCGGTGCGGACTTTGATTTACGCAAATTACCCTATACTGCAAAGCTGAATCTGGGAAAAAAAGGCTGGCTGCAAATGAAAGGTGACCCGGCAATACGGGGTGGTTTATTTGCCCAGCAGCGAACCGTCAGTGCGATGGATGAAAAAATTGATGATGTACTAGATCTGATTAAAGAACTTTTTATTTCACACGGGGTATTCCATGTGAAGTTACATTTTTCCAGTAGTCGTGCAACGATCTGGCTGGTGGATTCCCCTTATGATTACCAGATTCTCAATATTGATGAACTGACCGATGCCAGTTTATGCCTAGCTTTCCCCAAGAGAGATTATTTCGATCAGGCCAAAATTCCACAGAAAAAGATTGCGAAAGTGTTTAAACAATTTAAAAAATTAAGATTTGCTGATGAAACAATTTATTTACGCTCAGCTTCATTGAATATTGTAAACAAGAAAGTGGGATTGAATTTTTCCTGTGATGGTTCCCATTATGTGCCTTATGATGAGTTTCTGGAGAAGGATAATAGTTTCTGGTTTGGGGTTAAGTGA
>JABHSO010000096.1 GCA_018669845.1 Gammaproteobacteria bacterium
AAACAGGGAAAAGTTTATACCGTAGCCAGGGGTATAAAACAGGCTTAAAGTAGGGTGCGCCGCGCGCACCCTACGGTATGGGCAATTTGTTCAAATACTTTTATTTGCTGCCCATGCAGTCGTCCCAGCATAAGCACATCCATATGCGACAGCCAAGGATGGCGGAAGTGTCGGGAATGCAGGAGCATTTCCCGACCCAAAAAAAAGGGCAGCTAAATAGCTGCCCTTTTTAACACAAGTTTAATTAAACTTATTGCGCTGCTGGTGCCGCTGGAGCAGGTGCTTGTTGAGGAGCATATCCCCAGGGAGCGCCTCCCCATGGACCACCACCCCAGCCGCGGTTGTTGTTTCCACCCCAGCCTCGATTTCCGCCCCAGCCACCGTTATTGCCACTACTATTACCATAGTAATTGCCTCGATAGTCACCACGTCCATCATAGTTTCCAGAGTAGTTTCCACTACCGTAACCATTTCCACGCCAGTCAGTACTGGAATCCATGTCAGCATCTGCATCCAGGTTACCTTTACCACGGCCTTTCATGCTGAAATCAAACGATCCTTCGCCATCACCTGCGCCACGACCACGGCCAGTACCACGACCCTGTCCACGTCCTGAACCGTCATAGTTACCATAACCGCTGCCATCACCACGACCATTCCAGTTACCATAGCCAGAACCACTTCCGTTACCATTGCCCCAGCTATTATTGTTGTTGCCCCAGCCATTATTATTTCCACCCCATGGGCTTCCCCATTGGGCGCTGGCTGTAGACGCTATTCCTACTGTTGCAGCGATTGCAGCTGCTAATAAAATTTTCTTCATCTCTCAATCTCCAGGTTTGATGGCTGTACACCACCTTCATATTGTAGTAAAAGCTATTTCATCCAGATCTGACCCACTATCATTCCTGACAATGAGCTCAAAAGGCTATAAAACAGCCAGCTAACAGCAGATGTTATATATCAATCAATCAGAATATGCAAAATTTACGGCAAATAATTATATGTAAATTAAAAAATCTTATACCTCTACCTGATTTAAGATTAAAAAAGCTTCAGCTATAAAATATTTCTTATTTTTTTGAGATTAATTTTCGCTATTTCTAAATCATTAGATAGAAAATTAATGTGTCCCATTTTTCTGCCTGGCCTGGCTTCCTTTTTCCCATACAGATGCAAATAGGACTTATCAATTTCCATCACGGTTTTCCAGTCAGGTACACCAGATTCAGGCCAGATATCGCCTAATAGATTCAGCATTGCAACAGGGGTATGCAATTCACAGTTACCCGACGGAAGACCACAAATCATTTTCACCTGTTGCTCAAACTGTGAACTGTAACAGGCATCCAGTGTAAAGTGACCTGAATTATGTGGCCTGGGAGCCATCTCATTAACCAGCAAATCATCTGAAGTTGAAATGAAAAATTCGACCGCTAGCACGCCACAATAATCCAGTCCATCGGCAATTTTCTTAGCCGCATTTAAAGCCTTATCTGCCAGAGAGTTTGAAATATCAGCAGGTACTACACTAACGTCTAAAACCCCATTCACATGATCATTTTCTGCTACCGGAAAGAAGAACGTTTCACCCTGCTGGTCCCTCGATAGCACTACCGACACTTCTTTACGCAAATCAATTTTTTGCTCTAATACACAAACTACTTTTATCTCGGCAAAGGCTTTTTCAACATCCGATACATTATTACAAACAACCTGACCTTTTCCGTCATAACCCAGAGTGGCAGTTTTTAAAATGGCAGGAAATTCAAATCCGTCAACTTTGACCAGATCACTTTCTGATTCAATAGCAATAAATGTTGAAGTCTTTAAACCCAGAGACTGAATATATGTTTTTTCCTTTATTCGATTTTGTGCTACCGCTAAAGATTGAGCTGATGGAAACACCGGTTTAGAGCGCGCTAAATATTCAAGAGCTTTTACAGGAATATTTTCAAATTCCGTGGTAATCACGGCGCATTGCTCAACCATATAATCGAGTGCAGAAGTATCGGTAAATACACTGTTCAGATGTTCGGTGGCCATGCTTCCAGCCGGACTATTCTCATCAGGGTCGAGCACAATTACTTCATAACCCATGGTTCTGGCAGCCGTAACAAACATGCGGCCTAGCTGACCACCACCCAGAATTCCCAGAGTTGCAGGAGGAAGAATAGACATATCGGTTAGCCTTTCTTGGGTGGTAAAACCATGTTTAAAGCACCTTCAGTTTGAGAAGCGCGGAAATCGTTAAGTTGCGCTTCAATAGTTTTATTTTCAAGTGCCAGCAAGGAGACAGCAAATAGCGCCGCATTTATTGCACCCGCTTCACCGATCGCAAATGTGGCAACAGGAATACCCTTTGGCATTTGTACTATCGACAGTAGACTATCCTGCCCTTTTAAGTAGCGAGACGGGACCGGTACGCCTAAAACCGGTACGTTAGTATTTGCTGCCAGCATACCCGGCAAATGAGCAGCACCGCCTGCACCGGCAATAATACAGACTAAACCTTGTTCGCGAGCCGATTTGCCAAATTCAGCTAACAAATCAGGTGTACGATGAGCCGACACGACTTTTGCAACATATGGCACATCAAACTGTTCCAGTTTTTCAGCTGCTAACTTCATGATTGGCCAATCACTATCACTTCCCATGACAACAGCGACAACAGGTTTAGTCATGATATTCTCCAGTTCAAATTATAAAAAACCGCGTATTTTACTCTGTTTTTGGATCTAAAATAACCTCTTATTTAAGCTTCATGATTAAATCCGGGTTTAAACAGTTTTAATCGCTTCTAAAAAGAGTAAAATCCCGACCTTTATCCATCCATATTTACCGGTATGAATCAGGCTGTCCATCAAACAAACTTAAAACATTTTCCTTTAATTGCCAGAGGTAAAGTTCGCGATATTTATCAAATAGATGATTCTCACTTACTGTTTGTAACAACTGACAGAATTTCTGCTTTTGATGTCATCATGCCCGACCCGGTTCCGGGAAAAGGTGAAATTCTTACTCAGATATCAAATTTCTGGTTTCATAAATCTAAGCAGTTGATCAATAACCATTTGACCGATGTAACTTTGGCAGACTATCTATCAGATGAAGAATTCGAGTTACTGAAAAATCGCTCGATTATCGTCAAAAAACTTAAACCGTTACCGGTGGAAGCTATCGTACGTGGTTACATCATCGGTTCAGGCTGGAAAGATTATCAGGCTAACGGTGCTATCTGCGGCATAAAGTTACCGACTGGATTACAACTTGCAGAGCAATTACCCGAGGCAATTTACACCCCATCATCAAAAGCTGATGTAGGTGATCATGACATTAATATATCCTACGAGGAAACCGTCAACCTGATTGGACGAGAGCTCGCCGAACAGGTACGAGACGTTAGTTTATCTCTATACAAAATGGCTGCTGAATATGCCTTAAAACGGGGCATCATCATTGCAGATACGAAATTCGAGTTCGGTCTTGATGAGAATAACCAGCTGGTTCTGTCAGATGAAGTATTAACACCGGACTCTTCCCGCTTCTGGCCACTTGATGAATACCAGATTGGTGAAAACCCGGTCAGTTTTGATAAGCAGTTTATTCGCGATTATCTGGAAACCCTGAACTGGAACAAAACAGCACCCGGACCAACGATACCTGAAGAAGTGATTAAAAAAACACAGCAAAAATACCTGGAAGCTTTTGACATATTAACTGCGGAATAAAAGTTTAAGCCACTGTAATACGAAAGCTTTTTCTGTTTTCTCTGGATTCAAGCAAACTTTTTTCAAGCCGTGCGATTGCATCCTGACTTTTATCGGCTGGCAACACTTCGGTCACTGCTGCATTGATTTCTATTTTTGCCTGCCTCGTAATTTCGGCATTCTCAATAGTGATTTTAATTTTTTCTGCTAATTTGATAGCAGCTGAAGATGTCGTTTTAGGTAGCAACATAATAAAGCTACATTTTTCCCATCGCGCCAGTACATCTGTTGGTTGAATTATCTGGTGGATAAGCTTTGTTGTATCCATGACTACGGCATCATTAAAATCACTGGCAAGCTCATCATGCAGCGGTTTGATATCAATATCCAGTAACATCAGCGATATAGATTCAGAAAAATGCCTGCTTCGTTTCACTTCCTGACTGAGCAGTTCACACAGAAAAGGTTTAGTTAAAGCGCCAGTCAACTCATCATGCGGACTATCCTTTTCATCAGTAAATTCCGCAATACGTTGACTCAGTATTTTTGCCAGATTTCGGTACAAACGCATTGAAATCCGTGGATGAAATCGTCCCAGACGCCGAAGACTTTCCCACTTCATTTCCAGTAACTGAGTTTTCTCATTAGCCGTTACCCTGGCCATTCTGGTTCGTTGAGATAACTGAGCAACCTCACCAAACAAATCACCTGCCTTCAACTCAGCTAATGTACGAGTAGAACCATCCGGATCACGATGTGTTGCTGTAGCACTCCCTTCTAACAATACATAAAACTCTTTACCTGCCAGTCCCTGATCAATAATGACTTCACCGCTTGAAACATGCTTGATTGTTCCTGAAAGAATAGCCCGCTTAATCTGGAAATTTTTCAATCCATTGAATATCTGACTATTACTTAAAACATCCGCTTTAAGGTTTAACGATAACATATCCCATACTGTCACAAGCTGGGTAAAGGAAAGTAGAACCGGCGTTAATACAAAAGTAGAAAACATTGCCAGCACCATCACTAATGCACTCAAGGCACCAAAATAAGCAACCGGCTGAAAGCTGGATAACATCAGCGTTGAAAAGCCCAGAGCCAGAGCAAGAGAAGTCGTTGTAATGGGAGTAGCTTCATGATGGATGGTTTTTCGCAAAGCATCTTCAACATTATAATTCCCACGGGTAAAAAAGTGGTAACGGCTGAGAAAATGAATTGTATCGTCCACACTGATACCCAGTGCTATTACGGCCACCATTGTCGTGCCTGAGTCTAGAGGTATATTGAAATAGCCCATTACACCAAATAGAACAATAACTGGAAACACATTAGGAACCAACGCAATCAAACCAGCTCGAATATCAACAAATAAAAGCGAAACCAGGAATAGAATAACGCCAATCATCAATATCAAAGATTGAATTTGACCCATCGCCATCGCATCAGCTGCATTATTATTTAATACCGACTCACCCGTAAGAACCAGTTTCAGCGAAGATCTGAGATCATGTTCAACAAAATGTCTGATTTCCTCAAACTCCTGCTTTAGCTCATTCGATGAACCAATATTATGTCTAACAAGAATCCTGGCACTGCTGTAGTCAGAATTAACATAACTGCTCACCGCCTCAAACTGCACAAATTCCATATACACACCAACCACTTCATCATCCAGTGGTAATTCTGGTGAGGATGTTCCTTCCATAACCTGGTTAGTGAGTTTAATGAAATCGGCGAATGACATAGTTTTGTCAAATACCCCTTGCTCAGCAATATATTGCTGAATTTTTTCAATTTCAGTGAGATAGCGAACTTTCTGGAAAGTGCCTTCTATTGATGAATCAAGAATAATCGAAAACGTTTGCATGCCTGCAAGGCTTGAATGTATCTGGTCAGCACGTAACCGGATTTCAGAATCTTCCGCAAAATACGCCAGCGTATTATTATTTACCTGTAGATACTGGGAACCCCAGGCAAAAAAACCGGCAATCAGCAACATGATAAGTAGAGTGGTTTTTTTCAGTCGAATAACCACCGAGAAAACGGCATTTGCGAAAACCTGGAAAAAGTTTTTACGATTTGTTAAACCAATACCTGTACCACCAAATAGGCGCAAATATGCTGGCACAAAAAGGATAGTCACCAAAAAGTTAATGAGCAAGCCAAAAGCAACCAGCCAGCCAAACTCACGTAATAACTCCAGCTTGTTAACAGTAATCGATAGAAACCCCATGAAGGTCGTGATAAATGCCAGTAAAATGGCCAATCTCTGGTTCACCGGCAATTGCTGTACTGCTTCATCACGGCTTAGACCCACACGAATACCACTGTGATATTCGGCCATTAAATGCACATCCTCTGTCGAGCCGATAATAATCAGTAACGCCGGAATAATGGAGGTCAGCACATTCACGGGAATCTCCATATAGGCCATAAATGACAACGTCATCACGATGCTGATAGTGGCTGAAGTCAGTGGTACTACCGAACAGTTTAGCCTGCCCATGCTAATACCCAACACCACTAACAACACAATCAAAGCAGCAGGGAGAATATATTGCTGATCTAGTTGAATCTGCCTGGAAATTTCTTCCCGTACATAAGGCGCACTCATTTGATAAACAGTCGTTAACTCCTGTTTTAACGGGTCAAGCACCTGCTTGATAGCCCCGACCATTTCACTGTCCCGACCCGGGTAGTGCGCTGTATCATCGATAAACAAGTTTATAGCCATGGTGTGACGATCATCAGACACCAGGTTGCCGGCAACCATTGCATTGGCCAGCGCATCGTCTATTAACTGATTGACCTGTTTTTCTGTTTGCGGAAATTCCAGTAAAAAAGGTTTGGTTTCAATATACCCTTCTACTTCCTTTACATTAGGAACATTGAACAAGCTGCTACTGCCCTTAACAAATTCCAGTTGTTTTAATTTTTTCAGTGCATTTTTAATTAATAGCAACTTGTCCTGACTAAACAATTGATCATCTGAAAGCACCACAATAATGGCTGACTCTGAACCAAAATCTAACAACGATTTTTGATAAGATAACCAGTCAGGATCTGACTTAACCATTAAACTTTGAGCAGAAATATCAAATTGCAGGCGTGGCAGTATGGGCGCAACCAAAATGGTAAGAGCAACCAGTAAAAAAATAATTGTCTTCGGGTAGCTGTAAGAAAGATTCAGCAGCTTTTTAACCATAAATCCAATAACCCTATAAAACCATAACTAACATACATTAGTATAACGATTAATTTCACAATAACAGTATATTAGTTAACATTAATATAGCTTGAATGTCAGAATTATCAATTTATAGACTCAAAACTTCCTCTTTGACGCTTTAATCTGAAGATCAACAATGGTTGTACAAATACCAGCAATAAACCCAGGCCCACCAGCCAGACAAAATTAACTAACTCACCCTGCTCACCTACGGAAAGAATAAAACTCGAAAAAACAGCTCCTAATGTTGCCGACATGTGTTGAACCGCAGTCTGCATGGACAGAAACCCGGCTCGCATTTGCGGTGGAGGAATACGACTGGAAATCATCTGGTTTGTCACCCCCCTAAAGTTCATACCTGACATAAATAAAATATAAATTACATATGCCGATAACATCAGCAGCCCGGGAATAAATCCAAAAATCATAACCACACAAAGAATAAGCGAACCCAACAGCGAAACCTTCAGGGCTCCAAGTCGATCGATTAACTTACCAGCCAGTTGCAGTACAAAAAAACTCACAAGGCCACCCACCAGGTATAACTGTCCCATATTTTCAAGCGGAAAATGAAGATTAAAAACCACATAAGTTGCAATATTGGGGATAAACATAAAGCTGGAAAACATCACCGAGGCAGTCATCAGATACCCTTGCCAGAATACTCTTTGCTGTAACAATTGATGAAATCGATATCGAACTGGTTTTTCCAGCAACGTTTTTAACGGCACATAACGAACAACCAGAACCAGGGAAATCAGCGAAAATACACTTAACACATAAAAAGGGGTTTGCCAGCCATAGGCAGAAGCCAGTTCCAGACCAAAAGGAACACCCACAATAGATGCTACAGAAAAAGCAGTCATAACAAGCGCTAGCGCACGAGCCCGGTAACCTCCCGGAATCAAATCAGTCACCAGAGCCAGACTTGCCGTTGCTATTAATCCACCAAACACACCAGCGACCAGTCTTGCTGCAATCAAACTAGTCAGATCGGTTGAAAAAGCTGCTGATAGTGTAGCAATGGCAAGACCTGTACAGCCCACTATCAATAAATTTTTACGTGCAAATCGATCAAGAATTACAGCCAGAGTCAGACCCATGATAGCTGCTGAAAAATTATACGCGCCAGCAATCAAACCGACCTTATTCATTGGAATATCCAGCATGGTGGCAAATACTGGCCCCATTGGCATCACCATCATAAACTCAACAATATTCACAAACTGAATAAAGAAAACAATCGAAATAACCGTTTTGTGAGGCATGTTTTTCATTCAATTAAAATCTGATCTTCCCGGCCAGTTTATCCATTACTTCACGCCAGTGAAGTTCAGCTTCAGTGCCCACCTGATCAAATATCTCAGCAAAACGTCGACGTTGAGTCCCCGTCAATTCAACTTCAAGTTTATCCCCCAGACCAGTCAGTGCCAGGCGCTTAATCCTCCGATCCTTTTCATCAGCCTGTTGATCGATATAACCTTTACTGATTAGGGTTTTCAAAGGTCTGTTCAAGTATTGTTTGGTGACCCCCAGAATTTTTAATAACTCGCTCACACTACAATTTTGATTACGCCCGATAAAGTACATAATGCGGTGATGAATACGCGAAAAGCTCAGTTCAGCCAGACGTTGATCGGGTTTATCGACCATCGCCCGAAAGCCAAAATGCATTGCTTCCAGTGCTTCATTCAGTTGTTGTTCACGTGAACTCATAAGATTCAAAATATTACGTCAATAAAGTTGACACTATATATAGATAACGCTCATACTAATAGGTCACTTATATTGACCTATTTAGGATTTCTGATGAACAAACATGCACTTTGCTGGCTCAATGAAAAAATTATTCCTGCGCACCAGGCCAGTATTTCCGTTTTTGATCACGGGCTTTTGTATGGAGATGGAATCTTCGAAGGTCTGCGTTTTTACTCCAACAAGGTGTTTCAACTTGAAGCTCATTTACAGCGATTACAGGAATCTGCTGACGCTATTTCACTCAAAATACCCTTAAGCCAGGATCAAATCCGACAGGCCATTCAACAAATAATACAACAGTACCCACAAGACTCAGGCTACCTGAGGCTGGTCATCACACGTGGCATTGGTTCGCTTGGCATTGATCCGTTGAAATGCCCTCAAGCTAATTTGTTTATCATCGCCGATGAACTGGCCGTCATCAATACAACACACATAGATCAGGGCATTAAATTATTGGTTGCCTCAACCCGTAGAATGCCTGCCGAATGCCTGGACCCAAAAATTAAAAGTCTGAATTATCTGAATAATATTCTCTCTCGCATAGAAGCCAATAAAGCTGGCATGGACGAAGCACTTATGCTGAACACCCGGGGTTTTGTCACTGAAGGCACAGTCGATAATATTTTCATCATCAAAGATCAGCAGTTAATCACCCCAAGCCCCAGTGATGGACTATTACTTGGAATTACTAGAGATGTCATTTTACAAATAGCAAAGCAACTGGGATTAACCACTAAAGAAATTAGTATGACCCCTGATTATTTATTGCAGGCTGATGAATGTTTTTTAACCGGAACCGGTGCTGAACTGATTCCAGTCAAGCAGATTAACCAGCACCAAATAACAACAACTCAAAAACCTTTATTTCCAGATATCGCTAAAGCCTTTAATCAAACCGTCATAAATTACTGTCAAAATTGAAGTATAAAAATAAATCTACATTCCAACGAGAGTAACAGCGGGTTATAATTTAAAAATATCTCTACAGTACATTTAGTCAATCAGGTTTGGTGAATATGCAACAAATCAAAAATATCTTAAAAATAATAGCTTTTATTATGATCCCGCTAATCCCTGTATCGTCTCAGGCAACGGAAGAAAATCGTAAAGAGTTGATTTTTGGTGTTCACCCTTACCTGCATGCCAGTATTTTGGTAGAACGTTTCACCCCATTAACGGAATACCTGAGCTCAAAGCTCGGACAGAAAGTTCTGATTCGCGTAGGCAGTGATTACAATGATCATGTGGAAGCGATTAAAAATGGAAAAGTAGATTTTGCTTTTCTGGGGCCGGCATTGCTTATTAAATTGACCCGCGATTCAAATGACTTCCAACCTCTTGGCAGGCTTTCATTTTCTGGTAAAGATTCTTTTCGCGGTGCAATCATAACGCGCACCGAAAGTAACATTGACTCTTTAAAAGACCTTAAAGGAAAACAATTTGCTTTTGGTGACCCGAACTCAACACTAAGCAGCCTATTACCATTACGTTTATTAAATGATGCGGGTATTACACTGGCCGACCTTGCTGGTTATTCAAACTTAAAAAATCATCACAACGTGGCACTCTCTGTATTGCTAGGAAAACATGATGCAGGAGGCGTAAAAGAAGAGGTATTACGCGAATATGAATCACGCGGACTAAAAGCAATACAGTGGTCACCGGAAATTCCAACTCACCTGTTTGTGGCAAGACAGGGATTATCACAAACAAAAATTGTTGCCTTAAGCAGTTTGTTACAAAACCTGCATAAACAACCTGCTTCAACGAATATTTTGCAAAACATCAAAAAAGGCACAACAGCCATCATACCTGCACAAATTGAAGAGTATGCTGAACTGCGAAAGCTCATTTCACCTCTGCTCATCAACCTCCAGCAATAGAAAGGTAGTAATCTGTGAATAAATTATTTCCCCGACTGGCGCTTGTAAGCCTTGCGCTTTTATTTACCCTGTTCCTTGTTTTAGGTAATATTTTTATCTATCAGAAACAACGTACAAGCTACCATGATGCATTTAAAGAAACCCAGCAAACTGATTTAAAGCTACTTTCACAACTGGCGCGAGAAGCTTTAATCACGCAAAACTACGCCTTGATCGAATGGTTTTTTAATACCTGGGGGCTGGATTATCAAAAAGTGGTCAGGCTGACACTCGAAAACCAGAATGGTTTTGCTCTAAGTAAATATCAGCGACGCAAAGCAGCAGAAGGGGAAACGATAACAAATTCAAATACTCTGGTTCTGCATGATGGCAGTTACACCATCACGATCACCAGCGACAGTATTGAGATAGACAATTTACTTGAAGAACTGAAATTACAATTATTACTGGTAAATGCTGGAGCAACCTTACTGGTCATTCTCAATATCTGGTTTCTATTTCAACGGTTCGCCATTCGTCATCTACACCAGGAAATGAGATTACGTAAAATAGCGGAAGATAAACTTAAACTACTTGAGCGTGGGTAAACCCTTTTTCTTTCACCACGAAGAACACTAAGAAAAAAATGATTAATATTAAAGTGAATAAAAATAATGGTGATTAGTTATGCTATTAATATTGTTTCCCCCTACACAAAAAACCTTCGTGTTCTTCGTGCCTTCGTGGTGCAAAAGTTTTTTAAAGACCATAATTCAACTGCATAGCCTGCAGCGAACTAATCACTCGATTTTTCAGCGACAATGGTTTAAGCACAACCACTTCAGCCCCATGTTTTAAAATGTCCATTAATAATTCAGGTTCCTGACTGTAGGGAATCGATAGGTAATAATATCCCTGTTCATCAAAATGTGACCTTTGTTCCGGGTGCCATTGCTCCTGAGCGACCCACCGTGCACGCTCTGGACTAAAGCGTAACTCAGCCTGTTTAGTTTTTGCTCCAGAAAAAATACCATAACCACTGGCCAGTTCTTTATCCAGTTTTAAATCACTCACTTCCTGGGCTTCTACGGGTAATATTTCCACATGTTCAATAGCATCAACAGAAAAACTACGGATAGCTTTACGCGTGTGGCACCAGCTATCCAGATACCAGTTATCACGGTAGAAAGTCAGCCGTTGCGGTGAAATTTCACGAGTCGTAAGTTGAGCTGACTGCCGGTTAAAGTGTTTGATAGCCAGTCGCTTGCGCGTTAACAGCGATTGTGAAATCAACTGAAAAAAATCACTCGAACTGGACTGCCTGGCTTGCGTAAGAATTCTAATTCGCCGGGTAATTTCCTCCACACTATGATCGCCACGATCCAGCAATCCACGAATCCGTGACTGCAATGGTTTGATGTGATCCGACAAAATTCCGGGCTGCAAATTTTCCAGCCAGGCATTCATCGTCAGTAAAGCCTGAATTTCACTCGTGTTAAACCATAATCCCGGCAACTGATACTGACTTGCAGCCTGAGTTGGCTTCTCATAGCAATATCCACGTAAGTTATTGTCCCACACAATGGGGGCTCCTAGTCGGTCACGTAAATATTCCAGATCACGCTTGAAGGTAGCGGCAGATATTTCCAGAGCATCAAGAAACTGTTGCCGATTGACACAACCTTTTGTGCTTAACATTTGATCTATAAGATGAAAACGTTCGGTACGATCCATAAAGTAAAAGTCACTTTTCAAAAAACTAAATTTATTTCACAGGTGGCTCACCCTATGAGCTACCTGTAAAGGATAATACCATGGAATTACCAAACAGGAGATAACAACCATGAGTTTATTGAATCGCCTATTATTTAAAATTAGCGGCTACCTGCGCTGTAGAGTTATTCGAGGTCCAAAACAGGAACCGTATCTGGAGCGTTACCATTTACTGCATCTTCCTTTTGGCATACATATTTATCTACACCGCTTTGTGGCCAGCGACCCGGGAAGAGCCTTGCACAATCATCCCTGGCGCTCTGCTTTGTCACTTGTTTTAAGCGGGCAATATGATGAAACTCGACTGGGCAATAAAAAAAATAACAATAATCTTATCAAGAAAAAAATACAGGCTGGTAACCTTAATTACATCAGCGGGAAAATTTACCACCGAATTAATCTGCAACCGGGTCAGCAAGCGTGGACACTATTTATCCACACCTCAAGTCATCGAAGCTGGGGATTCCTGGACACAGAAAACCGTCAGTTTAGTTACACCGATCATAATCAAACTCTAAAATCTGCCAGTAACCCCACATGGTGGAAGACAGCCCTCAGACCCTGTAATAACCCCGGGATGCGTATTGAAAGTATCTAGTGATAAAGGCATCTATAAAAGAGAATTAATTACAGCATTCATCTAACTTAGTATTTTTAAATTTCAATCCCAACCTGTATAATGAAAAGCTTATATTCATAAAATAAAAGGATCGACATGAAATATTTTATTACTACCTTATTACTCGCTAGCAGCCTGTTTTCAACTACTCAGCTACTGGCTCATGATTCATACTGGAAAGATTCATCTGGTGCTTACGTTAAAAACTCTACCGGTGAGTGCTGGATGTCTGGTGCCCATACTGCTGATGAAGCAAAATGTGGATCAATGCATGATGAAATGGCCGCTGCTCCTGCTGCTGCACCGACTCCAACTCCAACTCCAACTCCGGCTCCAGCCCTAAGATGGCTGCCGCTCCTGAAGTGACAGATGAGCCAGTTATTAAAGAAGTTATTAACCTTAAAGGCGTAACGTTCAAGACAGGATCAGATGAAATTAATAGTTCATCATATGTTCGTCTGAATATTTCAGCTGTAGATTTAGTTAGAAACCCTGAACTATATGTTATTGTTGCAGGACATACTGATAATGTTGGTGATTCCGGGTTTAACCGTGAGTTATCACAAAAACGTGCCGCATCTGTAAAAACTTATCTTATTGACAGAGGTGTAGATGCTTCTCGTTTAAGCGCACGTGGTTTTGGTGATTCTGAGCCGGCTGCCAGCAATGATACATCTGAAGGACGTGCAAAGAACCGTCGTGTTGAATTGCGTATTCACTAATACTGAAATTCTAATACCAGAAAAAACCGGCCAGAGCCGGTTTTTTTTTGTCCACAGATATCGTAGGGTGCGCCGCGCGCACCATATTCACTATTAATAAGCTGTATTTGAATAAACTCTTAAATCACTATCAGAAGAAAGCACTCAAAATTTATATATTCTTCACGATCCAGCCCCAGCAAACAGAACCTGACCTAAAAAAACGATATAATCAGTGCATGAAAAATAATTCAACTGACACCCCAAAAATGATTGGCTTTGCAGCTTACAGTGGTACAGGTAAAACCACTTTACTGAAACAGGTCATACCCCTGCTTACAAAACACGGTTTACGCCTGGCAATAATCAAACATTCACATCACGACTTTGAAATAGATCAACCGGGTAAAGACAGTTACGAACTGCATCATGCCGGTTCATGTCAAACATTACTGACTTCAAAATACCGCAGTGCACTAATCACAGAGAATAGTCCACAACAGGAACCAGAGTTATTCAATGAACTCAAAAAACTTGATTTATCAACTATCGACCTGGTTCTGGTAGAAGGTTTTCGCCATGAAAGAAACCTCACTCGAATTGAGCTTCATCGCCCATCACGCGGCAAGCCCTTTTTACATACCGAAGAAGAAAACATAATTGCAGTCGCCAGTGATGAAAGCCTGGATATTAATTTACCCCTATTAGACATAAATAATCCTAATGAAATAAGTCAGTTTGTTATTAACTGGTTAGATAATTAAACCTTTGAGTTTCAACATTTAAAAACTTCTCACCGCAAAGGACGCAGAGGTACGCAAAGGTTTTTTAGTTTGTGCAGGTCTTAACTAACCCGGTTAGTTGACTAAAATTCATGCAAGTCAGGTTTGCAGTTACATTAATTTATCCTTTGCGTACCTCTGCGTCCTTTGCGGTAAATGTTTTTTTCTGCCCCCCCCCTGGGAAAGTCAGATAATATTTGTATAACAGACCAATAACGATGAACTTGTTAATTTAAACTATTGTCTACTGTTTCACCCTAAAATAATAATTCTGGAGATGCTGTCTTGATCACTGAACTCGCCATTTTTACCGGACTGATAGCTCTGGCCTCGATCCTGCTATCACCTACAACCAAATCTGAGTCCAGTTTTTTTCAGGGCACTTCTGTCAGTGGGTATCAACCGGGATTAGTTACCCTGATTTTTTCACAGGTAACCACATGGATATTCGCTCGATCATTAATGAATGCAGCCATTTTAGGTTTTTATTATGGCCTGTGGGGCACCCTGGCTTATGCAGCTTATTACCTTTCTTTCATTACCGGTGCCGCCATTATTGACAGCCTGCGATTTACCCATGGCTTCAGCAATGTGCAAGGGTTTCTTAATGATCGTTTTGGTCGAGCGGGAACAAGCTGTTACAACTTTGTGATTGGATTACGCCTGGTCAGTGAGGTTTTCGCAAATCTGCTGGTGATAGGCATTTTATTTGGTTCTGTCGGCAGTGATATTTATACCATCAGTATTATCGTGTTTGCGGTGGTTACACTGGTGTATTCCATGGCGGGTGGATTAAGCGCATCACTACGCACTGATGTCATGCAGATGGTTGTTTTTCTGGTGACACTGATTGTATTGATGGTATTTGTAATTGCAGGAGATAGTTTTTCTTTAAGTGACTTGGGATTTAAACCTTTCGAGTTCAATGAGCCTGGCCCGGTTTTATTAGCCGTCGCCTTATTACAGGTCTGGAGCTACCCCATGCATGACCCGGTCATGATGGACCGGGGATTTCTGGCAGACAGATCAACAACAAAACGCAGTTTTTATCATGCCGCCTGGATCAGCATTATCTGCATAATCAGTTTTGGCAGTCTGGGTATTTTTGCAGGTGCAAATGCCATCAGCGGTGAAGGCATGAATGATACTCTGACCCGTTTACTCGGGGACATGCCAATGTTATTGATCAGCGCTACTCTAATTATCTCAGCAATGTCAACTCTTGACAGCACACTGTCCAGTTCAGCCAAATTAATGATCATGGATATGAAACTGTTTGACCCCACTATTCGTAAGGGCCGTATAGTCATGTCAGTATTTATGTTGATGGGATTATTACTGGTATTTCTCGGTAATAAAGATTTATTCAGTGCCGTCGCAGTGAGTGGAACCGCCTCAATGTACCTGGCACCCGTCATCTTCTTTTCATTGTGGGGTGGCCGAACCGATATTCCAGTATGGAGTTACCTGGGTAGTTTTTTACTGGCGGTCGCAGGTGCAGTTTTGTATTTTACAGAATCATCAACTTATTCTGTCCTGATGGGGGATTACCACAAATATACCAAGTTGCTGTTTATCTCAGTAACGGTTCTTGTCGGTGGATGTATGCTGTTCTGGGTCGGTGGTAAAACAACTTCACAGACAGCTAAAATGGCACAAAATCCTGCCTGATGAAAATTCAAACTCTTGACCTGGGTGACATTAAATCTGACCTGCTGATTTTCGGTGGACCTTACAGTAACCTTGCTGCCACTCAAGCAATTTTAGAAAAAGCAGCGTCACTGAACATTAAACCATCCAATATAATTTGCACCGGAGATGTCGTTGCATATTGTGCAGAACCCGAGCAGACCAGTCAGCTGATCATGCACTCAGGTATTTCTGTGGTCATGGGGAACTGCGAAGAATCCCTCGCTTCCGGCAGCAACGATTGTGGATGTGGATTTGACCTGAAAATGCTGTGTTCAGCATTGTCTGAAAAATGGTATCAATATGCACAACAAAATATCAGTAGTAAAACCAGAGAGTGGATGTCTACTTTACCAAAGGCTATTGAGTTTAACTGCAATGGAAAAAAGTTCCGGGTTATTCATGGAGGCACCCGTCAGATCAACCAGTTCATATTCCCATCAACTGATCAAACCATAAAACTACAACAATTTGATGATCTGGATACAGATTGCATCATCAGTGGTCATAGTGGATTACCATTTGGTCAACAGTTAGGAAAAAAGACCTGGTTAAATGCTGGCGTCATAGGCTTACCCGCTAATGACGGTACGCAACAGGGGTGGTATTTATTACTCCATCCAACCAAAAATACTATACAAATAAGCTGGCACAGACTCGATTATCCACTGCAACAAACTCATCAAGCAATGCAACAGAATGGACTAACAGAATACGCAAAATGTCTAGTTACAGGATTGTGGCCAAGCACCGATGTGTTACCACTAAAGGAACAGTCACTTCAAGGTCAGCAACTACTAATCCCTGAAATAACAATATACCTGTAGACCGGTTATTCAAAATATTAGATATTCAATCAGAAATTCTACTAGTCCATTAAAAATGGACTCACAGATAACTTATCTATCTATGCACAAAGCAGAATTAAACGAAAATATTAACCGTCTTCTCACCCAGCTCACGTAGCAAACCATGCAGACTAACCTGTATTAAGTTATTTCAGCCATTTTTAGTTACTATACTAATTTTAGATATCTAAAAAATAATTTGATGTAAATCACCTATACCTCAAATTTCTGCAACCTAACACCGGCTATAGTGAAGCACAATAAAAAGCCTACTATAATAATAAAACTCTTCTTCAGTTTTTGGAGTAATCATTGCACCGTAATTATATAGCTCTATTAATATCAATCTGTGTCCTGCTGAGCATAGTAACTCATGCCCATGCATCAAATAATCAGTATCATTTTCAATTGAGTGATGAGGAGATTACATGGATAAAAGCCAATCCTGAGATAACATTTACCGGTGATCCTAACTGGCTTCCTTACGAAGCATTTCAGAGTGATGGTACTTATGTAGGCATTGTTGCTGACCACTTAAAATGGATAGAGAAAAATACCGGACTGAAATTTGTACCCATTCCCGTATCAAACTGGACAGAGTCACTTCAAATCGCTACCGAGGGCAAGGTATCGGTCATTTCTGGTGATTCGGCAGATATCATATTAAACAAACAGTTTAATCCGGTGGAAGCATACAGTCATAAC
Source organism: Gammaproteobacteria bacterium (assembly GCA_018669845.1). GTDB lineage: Bacteria > Pseudomonadota > Gammaproteobacteria > JACNJF01. Next base: position 17,683 of record JABHSO010000096.1, read on the forward strand.
CCGATTGTCATCATAATGGGCGTTCACCAAAACTATGTTGAAACTCTCAATGAAATCAAAGATAAAAAGATCATCATCATTAAAGATTACGGTTACACATCAGAAATATATAAACGCTACCCTGATTTTGTATTCGTAGAAGTAGAAAACATTCAGCAAGGTCTGGAAGCTGTTTCATCAAGGCAATATGATGCCATGCTGGCCACCATGGCACTGGCTACCTATACGATGGCTGAGATGGGAACCCATAATATTAAAGTTGTTGGCAAGACAGCTATTGATATGGACTTAACACTGTTTGTTTCAAAAGACCAACCCATACTTCATTCCATTATCAACAAAACCCTGAAGTTAATACCAAACAGTAAGTCACAGGAAATATTACAGAACTGGAACAAAAGTAAATACATAGAAAAAACAGATTACTCATTAGTTATTCAGGTAGCTGTCGTTTTTTTGCTGTTACTACTATTAACACTTTTCTGGAACCGTAAATTACAATTTGAAATACAAAGCCGTCATGAAACCGAACAACTTTTAAAGAAGATAGCATCCCGGGTTCCTGGGGTGGTTTATCAATATGAATTACGTGCCGATGGCAGCTCATATTTTCCTTATGCCAGTGACGCCATTAAAGAGGTTTATCAGGTCTCTCCTGAAGAAGCACTCAAAGATGCAACAAAAGTTTTTTCAACTATCCACCCCGATGACTTTGACATGGTCTTTAACTCGGTGATGGAATCTGCCCGTACCTTAAGCCCGTGGCAACTGGAATATCGAGTACGTTTTGATGATGGAACCATACGCTGGTTATACGGAGATTCAATTCCTGAAAAAACATCCAGCGGAAGCACTTTATGGCATGGTTTTATTACTGATATAACAGAACGGCACAATGCTGATGAAGATTACAAACGACTACAACGCGAACAAAATCAGTCTCAAAAAATGGATGCGCTGGGAAAATTAACCGGTGGCATCGCTCACGATTTTAATAATATTCTTGGGATCATTCTGGGAAATGCTGAACTGGCTAAAATGCATGTTAAACGCATGGACACATCTAGAATAAATATCAAACTGGATACCATCTTGAAAGCATCAGAACGAGCGAGAGATCTCGTTGCACAAATGATGGTCTTCAGCCGGAGTAACACCGAAGATGTTCAGCCCATGCAACTTACTCCGATGATTAAGGAAGACATCAAGATGCTGCGTTCACTTCTTCCCAGCAGCATAGTGATAGATCTGGATTATCAAAATGATCTTCCCTGTGTGATGATAGACCCCATTAAATTGCAGCAAATTTTAATGAACCTATGTCTGAATGCTAAAGATGCAATGAATAGTATTGGCAAATTATCCATCCATCTAAAATCTGTATTTATATCTGCTGAAGAGTGCCACTCCTGTCACAAAATACTTCAGGGTGACTTTGTTGAAATTGCAGTCACTGACACCGGAACAGGCATTGAGAAAGAAGCACTGGAACATTTATTTGAACCATTTTTCACCACAAAAGAGGTTGGCAAGGGAACAGGTATGGGGCTTGCAGTAGTCAATACAACTGTAACGAATTTAGGAGGGCATATCATTGTTCATTCTGAAGCAGAAAAAGGAAGCACATTTCGCCTGCTATTCCCTGTAACCCATACTTCTCAAAAGACAGTAACTGAAGATCATTATTCTACTAGATCAAATAATGGACTAAAAAAAGAAACTATTCTAATAGTTGATGATGAGTCCGAGCTGGCACAGGTAGTTTCTGAAATACTGGAGATACAGGGCTATAAAACAGTGACCAGAACTAATAGCCTTGACGCTCTTAAGTTATTTACATCAAACCCGGATAACTTCAGCTTACTTGTTACTGACCAGTCTATGCCAAGCTTGACCGGTACAGAACTGGCTAAAAAAATTAATGCTATCAAGCCAGAATTTCCAATAATTCTAGCAACAGGTTACAGTGATACTGTGGATAAAAAAGAGGCTGAAGCCAGGGGATTTGGTTTTCTTACAAAACCATTAAATGCCAACGATTTACAAAATCTGGTTACTGAAAAACTAAAAATTTCCTGAGTAAAGATCAATGGGCAGTGTGTATTTTCAACCCTGCTTTGAGCTACCTCATTCAATTTAGGCTCCATCCTATTATAATTTTATAGTCATTTAATTTTTAAATAGTTAAAACTCACTTCTAAAAAGGCTAAATTATGAAACCTATAACCTCAGTTATTTCAGCCATAATCATTTCCCTACTCTTCATTGTGACAATGAGTAACTCCCTTGCTGGAACAGGATTGAAAATTCACGGATTTGTTGGACAAAATACAACCATGCCTGCAAGTGGTGCCACTGTAAAATTGATACAGGGCTCCACCGGACAGGTGGTTGATATCGTTCAAACGAATTTCTTTGGTAAATACAAATTTAAAAGCTTGAACTCCGGATACTACAAGATAATTTCAGGCGAGATTACTCGAGAAGTCATGTTGAAAAAAAAGGATATCCGTCTGGACATTGATCTTTCTGCAAAAGGGGGGAGTATGAATTATGCCAAAGATGGCATGAAAGATTTGATGGATGCAATATCTGGCAAGGGAACTGCTAGAAACGCAACAACATCTGGACCCAATGACCCCAATCTACAAAAATATATGGCCGGTTCATACTTTAGTTTTTCTGGTGGCGGATACGGCTCACATGGAGGCTCCTCAAACAGTTTAACACTCTGTCCAGATGGACGGTTCAGCAGAAGTTCTGAATCTGGATACTCAGGCAATACCTCTGGAGGAGGAGCCTGGGGAACAGCAAACCAGGGCGGAAATAGAGGAAAGTGGACAATAAGTGGAAACAAAATGAATGGCAAAATTACCCTGTTCAATTCTGATGGAAGTAAAAATAGTTTCAAGTTTCAGGATTGCAGCCAGGAAAGCAGTGGTTGCTTTTATTTTGATGGCATTAAGTTTGGATGGGGACAGGCGAAATGTAGATAAGTCTCAATAATCAAAGCCCACTCTCAAGAGGGCACGCATGCGTGCCCTTTCACCGGATTAACCCAACGCCTTCACAAGCTCATCCATATTAGTTTTGGCATCACCAAACAGCATACGTGTATTGTCTTTATAAAATAGCGGGTTATCTACACCCGCATAACCGGGAGCCATACTGCGCTTTAATACCACGGTCACTTTACTTTTCCAGACCTCCAGCACCGGCATGCCGGAGATCGGACTACCGGGATCATCCAGTGCCGAAGGGTTGACTGTGTCATTCGCACCAATCACCAGCGTCACATCCACGTTAGGAAAATCATCATTCACTTCATCCATTTCGAACACAACATCATAAGGCACTTTAGCTTCCGCCAGTAGTACGTTCATGTGGCCTGGCATACGACCAGCAACCGGATGAATCCCAAATATCACATTGACACCTTTTCCCATTAGTATTCTGGAAACATCAGACACTGCTCTTTGAGCCTGTGCCATAGCCATACCATAACCGGGAACAATCATTACTTTTTTTGCAGAACTTAACAACTGCGCAACTTCTTCAACCGATGTAGAAACGGCTTCACCTGTTACAGCTGCTGAGGTACTAGAAGCACTGCCTGGTGTACCAAAGCCGCCAGCAATGACACTGAAAAAATTCCGGTTCATCGCATTACACATAATGTAACTAAGTATCGCACCACTACTACCGACCAGTGCACCAGTGACAATCAGTAAGTCATTTGACAGCATGAAACCGGTAGCGGCAGCAGCCCAGCCGGAATAACTATTCAACATGGAGATAACCACCGGCATATCGGCACCACCGATTGCAATGACCATGTGTATGCCGAAAACCAGCGCAATAACCGTCATCACAATTAATGGAATGTAAGCATCTGCCAAAGTTTGTGCATTCACAAACTCTGTACCGTAATAAATCACCACCAGAAACATGATCAGATTAATCATATGCCTGCCCGGTAACAACACCGGACGGCTATTGATCAGTGCACTAAGTTTTCCAAAAGCAATCACCGAACCCGAAAAGGTCATGGCTCCAATATAGATACCCAGATAAACCTCGATATCATGAATGGTTTTTTCTGCACCCTGAAAATTCATTTCAGGATCAAGGTAAGTCGCATAACCAACACTCATCGCCGCCAGACCCACCAGGCTATGAAGAATAGCTACCAGTTGGGGCATCTGGGTCATTTTCACTCTTCGCGCCAGCACCAGTCCAAGAACAGAACCCGAACCCATACAAATCAAAATAACCCAGTAATTGGTGACTGCATCGCTGAATACCGTGGCAATGATGGCTAATGCCATGCCAAACATGCCATACAGATTTCCACGCCGCGCATTTTCATTACTACTCAGGCCACTGAGTGCCAGAATAAATAAAATGGCTGCACCCAGATAAATAGAATTAACCAAACCTTCTGACATCACTATTCTCCAAACATTTTCAGCATACGTTGAGTGACTGCAAAGCCACCCACGATATTGATCGAGGCGATGAGTATCGCGATAGCAGACAGAATCATAATAATACTACTCTGCGATGAAACCTGAATCAGCGCACCAATAATGATGATACTGCTGATTGCATTGGTTACACTCATTAAGGGCGTGTGCAGCGAAGGTGCAACATTCCAGATCACCATGTAGCCGATGAAACAGGACAACACAAAAACGGTAAAATGCCCCATAAATGATGGTGGCGCTATGGCTCCCAGGCTAAACAAAAGAAAAGCGCCAAGGCCGACGGGCAGGAAAGTAGTCAAGGCTTTCTTTATGAGAGAAGGTTCTTCATCTGCCTCTATTTCAACGTGGGCATCAGGTAAAGATTGTTCACTATAAGCCGGCTGCCTGGTAGCCACATCAATCAATGGAGGTGGCCAGGTTATTTCACCCGCACTTACAACAGTAGCCCCCCGTATTACTTCATCATCAAAATCCAGCTCTAAAGGAGCCTGAACATCTTTAACCAGCTCATCCAGCATATTTAATAGATTTGAGGAATATAACTGGCTTGCCTGTGCCGGTAAACGGCTGGGTAAATCAGTGTATCCAATAATCTTAACACCGTGTTTCTCAGAAACTCGATGCGGTTTGGTCAGTTCACAATTTCCACCCTGCTCCGCAGCCAGATCAACAATAACACTGCCGTGTTTCATCGATTTAACCATGTCGGTGGTAATCAGTTTTGGAGCAGGCTTTCCGGGAATAAGTGCAGTAGTAATAATAATATCGACATCTTTCGCCTGCTCTGCAAATAATGCCATTTCTGCATCGATAAAAGCCTGGCTCATCTGTTTCGCATAACCACCTTCTCCACTGCCATCTTCTTCATAATCCATTTCCAGAAATTCAGCATCCATACTTAGAATTTGATCTTTCACTTCTGGCCGGGTATCAAAAGCACGCACGATAGCACCCAGCGACTTCGCCGTACCAATCGCGGCAAGCCCTGCAACACCTGCCCCAATAACCATTACTTTAGCTGGAGGCACTTTACCGGCAGCCGTGATTTGCCCGGAGAAAAAACGACCAAAATGGTTTGATGCTTCAACAACTGCCCTGTAACCGGAAATATTTGCCATCGAACTCAGGGCATCCAGCTTTTGTGCACGGGAAATTCGTGGCACCGAGTCCATCGCCATCGCATTAATGCCCTTATCAGCCATTAAATTTAACAGCGTTGCATTTTGAGACGGCCAGATAAAACAGATCAATAAACAACCTTTCGGCATCAGATCCAGTTCATGAATATCGGTGTCGGCATTTTTTTGAGGAGCACGGACCTTAAGAATGATATCGGCTAAAGCATACAGTTCTTTACTTTCGCTGATAATTTCTGCGCCTGCGTCTACATAAGCTTCATCTGAAAAACTAGCTTCCAGCCCAGCATCACTTTCCACAAAAACTCTAAAACCTTTTTTGACCAGTTTTTCAGTTATATCAGGAGTGGTGGCTACACGTTTTTCACCCGTCTGAATTTCTTTAGGGATTACAATCCTCATCTCATACTCCTACTGTTAAGGCTGGATTATCTTCAACTATTCTTAATACTGATTTCATCTGCTCACATAAAGTTACTAAATATCACGATAACTGGCTATATCTATGATGGAACCCACACACACATATACCTTGCCAATTACTAAACTCTTTTGGGAATTAATTCCCTATATAGTAATGCTGTTAATTTTTTAATTCCAGCTTTAAATAGCTCATTAAAAAATGCTCAAGAATTGAAAAATGATGCGACTGAGAGACTTCATTAGATTGAATAACAAGCTTGCCTATCCATCTATCAAGCAATTGAGTCGACTGTTTTTTATACTCCTGACTTTCCAGTTCACCCACTAGCAGGTTGAACTTTACATCACTGCCAGACTTCCATAACCCTTCAAACAGAGGGCTATATTGAAAAGCACTTTCTGTATTCAGGCCCAAAGCCTGATTCACACTGGTAGGTACTAATGGCTGTAAATCATAAAGCCCGCTCAGACCATTCAGTTGCTGAAAAGGGTATTTATCCAGTCCAACTATTGACCAGTCTGTAGTCAACAGGGTTGCCAGTAAATGCGCACCAGCAGAATGCCCTGTTATTTGAACCCGTTCAGGATCTCCACCATAGGCCGAGATATTTTGCTTAACCCATATTATTGCCCGTTTAACCTGACTGATTATTTCCAGCATAGTCACTGACGGACACAGGTCATAATTCAAAATTACAGCACATTCTCCATTTCGATTAAAAGCTTCTGCCATAAAACTAAAAGAATTTTTATCTAAAGCCTGCCAATAACCACCATGGATAAAAACATGCACCGGGACATTACGCTGATTTTGAAGTGGAAAAATATCCATTATCTGACGAGCAGATGGCCCATAAGACACATTTAAATGAGCTATAGTTTGCAGTAGGCGAAAATCTTCACTATGTTGCCTCCAGCTATCCAGGTACTTCTGGAAGTCAGCAACAGCCAAACGATTATTGTATTGTTGTTCCAGATACGGATCGACTACTTCTGTCACATCACACACCCAGATACCGAGCCTGTAATTCATGATCTTGCGCCAGTTCATGAGCCGGACCAGAGGACACCACCTGACCTTTTTCCATCATGTAATATCGATCCGCTATATTCAGCAAGGTGTGTAAATTTTTATCCACGATTAAAATGGATAAACCCTGTTGTTTCAGTTGACGCACCACGCTCCATATTTCATCACAAATTAGCGGTGCCAGACCTTCAGTTGCTTCATCCAGAATTAATAACCTGGGATTGATCATCAAAGCTCGACCTATCGCCAGCATCTGTTGCTCACCACCGGACAGCTGGTTACCAGCATGCCTGCGTCGTTCCTGTAAACGCGGAAATAAATTGTAAATACGTTTTAAATTCCAGGGTGAAGTTGAGCCGGAGTAATTTGCAGCAGCAACCTGTAAATTTTCAGCCACGGTTAAATTAGAAAAAATATGCCGTTCTTCTGGAACCAGTCCTACACCCAAGCGAGCTATTTGATAAGACTGGAGTAAACTCAATATGGCACCATTTAACTCAATCGTTCCACTATTAATGTCCAGCAAGCCTGTTATGCAATTTATGGTCGTGCTTTTGCCCATTCCATTTCGACCTAACAACGTAACCACTTCACCTTCGTTCAACTGCAGAGAAACACCAGACAGTACTTCACTTGTATTATATCCTGCATGAATATCAATGAGTGTTAACATGAGCTTTCAGTGTGCCCCAGGTAAGCCTTTTGAACATTTTCATTATTACGAATTTCATCCACTGTTCCGGTTGCAATAATTTCACCATAAACCAGTACGGATATTCTATCCGCTAACGCAAACACTGCATCCATATCATGTTCAACCAGCAGGATACTGTATCGGCCACGCAATCCATCCAGCAATTGAGTTAACTCTTTTGAACCCCCAGGACCAATGCCAGCCATAGGTTCATCCAGCAATAAAACCTGTGGGTCACCAGCCAGTGTCATGGCGACTTCAAGCTGTCGTTTTTCACCATGTGCCAGTGCTCCTGCGAGCAGTTTATGATGCTGTTCCAGACCAAATTGTTGTGCCAGTTCACAGGCCTGTTTATTGAGTTCTTTATTGTTATTAATATTTCTCCAGAAAAAATAACTGTGTCCATGATGAGCCTGAATAGCTAGTGCCAGATTCTCCAGCACCGTCATTTCATCAAACACTGATGTGACCTGAAAAGAACGCGATATACCCATTTGAGCCCGATCAAAAACCGGTGTACCGGTAACTTCTTTTGAATTGAAATAAATCTTTCCGCTGCTAGGAGGTAACTCCCCGGATAACTGCGCAATAGCCGTCGATTTACCCGCACCATTGGGGCCAATTAGCGCATGGATTTCACCTTTAATTAACTGTAAATTCAAATTAGTGTTAGCGGCCAGACCTGCATAATTTTTACACAGATTTTCTGTGTGCAAAACAAAATCAGTCATTGTTCAACACCTTGTTCTGTAAAATCCCATAGATGCCATGACGCGCATAAATCACCACAAATATTAAAAATGGTCCCAGATAAAACATCCAGTGTTCAGTATAGGCAGACAAAACCTGCTCTAATAACAGGTAAACGATAGCGCCAATAACTGCACCATAAATGCTACCTAATCCACCCAGAATGATCATCACTAATAGCTCTCCCGATAAGTGCCATGAGAACAATCCTGGATCAACATATTCAGTTTTATTGGCAAGCAGAACACCAGCAACTGCCGCACCGGTAGCTGCAATAATATAAGCGGTCAGTCGATACCAGTAAGTATTAAAGCCTAATGATTGCATACGTTTTTCATTAAGCTTACAGCCCTTTATGACCCTGCCAAACTGTGAGTTAACTAAACGCCTGGAAAGCACAATATACACAACCAGAAAAAACAGACACAGATAGTAAAAGGATGTGTCATTAGCTGTATCGATAAAAGGCAGCTGATTCCTGCCCAGCATCAACAAGCCATCTTCACCGCCATAGGTATCCAGTGAAATAAACAGGTAATACAACATTTGCGCGAAGGCCAGCGTGATCATAATAAAATGAATGCCGTGCGTGCGCAGGCTAATTAAACCTGTTAAAGCCGCAACAATGGCTGCCACCAACATAGCGACAATCAGAATGAGCAATAAGTTATTACTGCCATCAAAACTAAAAGGGAAACTAAAAACCGGACTGCCATCATTTATATGAAAGCTTAGTATTGCCGCCACATAAGCACCCAGTCCCACAAACGCCGCATGGCCAAAACTGACCATGGCCCCATAACCAACGATAAGATCAAGACTGACAGCTGCCATGGCAAAAATTAATACCCGACTCATACTCGAAGTCACATAACTTTCATCAACGGCTTCGGCCACAAATGGCAGTAGTATCAAAATGATCAAAGCTGATAGTAAAAAAATAAACTTTCGGTTCATATTAAATAACTAACTCACCACAGAGGTCACGGAGGAACACAGAGGAAAACAAAAAAACTTAATAGCTATGTTGATAATTCATGCACCTGTAGTTATGACAATAGGTAGTAAATTTTTTAAACACTTTGAGTAACGCCTAACTTCGTACATTTGATAATATTGAATATAGCTGACCATTACATTCATTACCTCTGTGTCCTCCGTGTCCTCTGTGGTAAAAAAAAGGTTTTAAGCAGGAAACAGCCCACGAGGTTTAAACGCCAGAATAACGGCCATTAACAGATAAATACCCATCGATGAGAGCGATGCGGCAATGCTATTTGCACTGCTACTGACAAACATCCACTGCAACAGGTCAGGTAAAAAAGCTCTTCCCAAAGTATCCACAAGGCCTACCAGCAGAGCACCGAGTAATGCCCCTTTAACCGAGCCAATTCCGCCAATCACTATTACTACAAAGGTCAGTATTAAAATACTTTCACCCATACCAGACTCTACCGCGAATACAGGTGCTGCCATTACGCCGGCAAAGCCTGCGAGCAATGCACCTAAAGCAAATACCAGGCTGTACAACCAGCGGATATTAACACCCAGCGCCGCAATCATGCTTCGGTTACTGGCTCCGGCACGAATTCGCATTCCGAGACGGGTATGATTAATTAACAGATATAAACCTGCTGCCACCAGTAAACCAGCAACAATTATCACCAGTCGGTAAACGGGATAGGGAATACCGGGAAATATTTCGATACTACCACTGAGTAATTCAGGTACCTGCATAAATAAAGGCTGACGCCCCCAGATCATGCGAGTCCCCTCATTAAAAAATAGAATCAAGCCAAAAGTTGCCAACACCTGATCCAGGTGATCGCGTTTATAAAGATGACGTAACACGATAACTTCGACCAGGAAACCACATAACCCAGCCGTAAATAACGCAACCAGCATCGCCAGTGCAAAACTTCCACTGGCTTGCATAACTGTTGCGGCCACATAGGCTCCCACCATGTAAAACGAACCATGAGCCAGGTTGATCAGGTTCATGACACCAAATACCAGCGTCAACCCGGCAGATAACAGGAACAGCATAAAACCCAGTTGCAGGCCGTTTAAAACCTGTTCAATAAATAACAGCATTATGCGTAGAGTGCGCGGTGCGCACCATTATTTCCCAGGGTCTTTTTGGTGCGCATGGAGCACTCTACAACTTGCAATTAGCCGCGTAAGCATCCTGATGACTGGAAAATACCTTCTTTACGGTTTTATTGTGAATACCCGTTGAATCTTTAACCACTTCACGTACATATAGATCTTGAACGGGGTGATGATTATTTCCAAAACGGAAATTACCACGCACCGAATCAAAATCGGCTTTTTCAAGAGCCTTTCTGAAAGCAGCCATATTCTGTGGCTCACCACCAGTGGCTTTTAAAGCACTTCCGATAAGATTAGCCGTGTCATAACCCTGACTGGCATAAAGTGTAGGCATGCGACCATATTTAGCTTTGAAAGCAGAAACAAATTGTTTGTTAGCTGAGTTATCCAGATCAAAATTCCACTGAGAGCCATTATGAACACCTACAGCAGCATCACCAACAGCTTTCAGGATACGTGCATCAAATGAAAATGCAGGGCCAAAAACTGGCGTCGTTTTATTCAAACCAGCCTGAGAATACTGTTTAAGAAAATTAATGCCCATTCCACCTGGAAGAAAGAAGAAGACAGCATCCGGTTTAGCCGATCTTAAATTGGCCAGTTCAGCCGCATAATCTGATTGACCCAGCTTGGTATAAACTTCTCCTACAACCTTTCCTTTATAAAAACGTTTGAAACCAGCCAGCGCATCTTTACCAGCCGGGTAGTTTGGTGCCAGAATATAGGCAGACTTAAAACCGGCATCAGTTACATACTGCCCCATCACCTCATGTAAATTATCATTCTGCCAGGCAGCATTGAAATAATTTTCATGACATCCTTTACCCGCTAACGCGGATGGCCCTGCATTCGGGCTGATATAAAAAACATCATCTTTAACCACTTTTGGCACAACAGCCATTGCAACATTGGAAAAAACGATGCCGGTCATGATTTTAACTTTATCGCTCTTGATGTAACGTTCTGCAATCTGACGCCCTTTGCCCGGCTTGCGCCCGTCATCTTCAACCATCAGTTCGACTTCCACATTGCCCAGCTTTCCGCCACCCTGTTCGATCGCCAGTTTGAAACCATCCCGAATGTCTTCACCCAGGTAACCCGCTTTGGTGGTCAAGGTTGTAATCATGCCGATTTTTACAGCTGCCGAAACGGGTGCTGCCATTAGCACAGATAAAGCAACAACACTGCTGCAAACAAATTTAGATATCATAGGTATTCTCTCCTGGAGTAATTCAGTCGGGTTAATCCGATTCATTTTTTAATTTTGACGCCGCATTCTAAAATCAAAACTGTTTTAAATCAAAGTTAAGGATAATTTGTATCACTTGTTTGCCCTTTCAAAAGCTGCCACTATCACATTTTCACCTTCAATCAGGACCCATTCAGTTAGCGTGAGTACAGATTCAAACCCATCATCGACCGATAGCATAAGCTGGCAGAATATATTTTCACTGGCAAAACAGCATAAAAAAAACCTCATTCAGGCGCACCTTATTGCCATTATGGCTGCTGTCATCCTGGTTCCTGTGCCGATGTTAATGCCACTACTGGTTGATGAAGTTCTGCTTGATAAACCGGGTTTTATGGTAGAAATCATCAATGCCACATTCCCTGCTGACTGGCATGGACCGATGCTTACGATTATCAGCGTAATGATAGTCACCATGATTTTACGTTTTATTGGGACTCTGTTATCAGTCTGGCAAACCCGCGAATTTACCCTGGTCGCAAAAGACATCACTTTTAAGTTGCGCACTAACCTGCTGCAATTGCTGCAAACCATTTCAATGGCCGAATATGAAACTATCGGCAGCGGCGCTGTGGCCTCGCATCTGGTAACAGATATCGACACCATCGATAATTTCATTGGCAGTGCACTGAGCAAGTTTCTGGTCGCCATCCTGATCATCATTGGTGTTGCAGCCACTTTATTATGGATTCACTGGCAACTGGCCCTGTTCATCCTGATCATGAACCCAATCGTTATCTACTTTACTACCGTGTTGGGTAAAAAAGTAAAAGAACTAAAAAAACGTGAAAACTCAGCTGTTGAAATTTTCCAGCAGTCACTTACCGAAACTCTGGATGCCATTCAGCAGATTCGTGCCAGTAACCGCGAACGCCATTATTTGTACCGGGTTATAGATAAAGCTCGCGGAGTAAAACAAAGTTCAGTCAATTTCAGCTGGAAAAGCGATGCGGCAAATCGACTATCATTTTTCATATTCCTGATGGGTTTTGAAGTATTCAGAGCTGTCAGCATGTTGATGGTTGTATTTTCCAGTCTCAGCATCGGTCAGATGTTCGCCGTGTATGCCTACCTGTGGTTCATGATGACACCGGTTCAGGAAATACTGTCTATTCAATACAGTTACTTTTCAGCTAATGCTGCTCTTGGACGCCTGAATCGTTTACTCAAGCTAAATAAAGAACCTGTTTATCCACAAATACACAACCCGTTTAAAAACAGCATTACTGCTTCGGTAAGAATACAAGACATTCATTTTTCCTACATCAAAGAAGAACCCATACTTAAAGGTGTTTCACTGACCATTCAACCAGGCCAGAAAATAGCTCTGGTCGGAGCCAGTGGCGGTGGTAAATCGACCATGATCCAGGTTTTACTCGGGCTTTACCCGGCTTCAAAAGGACAGATTTACTTCAACGATATTCCCATCAGTGAAATTGGTTTATCCACAGTAAGAGAAAACATTGCCACCGTTTTACAACAACCTGCCCTGTTTAATGACACTATCCGCAACAACCTGACCATGGGGAGAGACTTCAATGAACAGGAACTGTGGCAGGCACTGGAAATAGCTCAACTAAAATCAACCATTCTGGAGCAGAAAAATAAACTGGATACCATCGTCGGCAAAAACGGCATTCGACTGTCAGGAGGCCAGCGTCAGCGCCTGGCCATAGCACGTATGATTTTGACTGCCCCGAAGGTAGTTATTCTGGATGAAGCCACTTCTGCACTTGATACCGCCACCGAAGAAAAACTGCATAAAGCTCTGGAAACTTTTTTACAGGGGCGTACCACGCTCATCATTGCCCATCGTCTGAGCGCAATCAAACAGGCTGATAAGGCTTATGTTTTTGATGGAGGAATAATTATTGATGAAGGTCATCATGAAGAACTGGTGCAGAAAGAAGGTCTTTATCAACAACTATATGGACAAAGACAGCAGTAATATGGAGAGTCTCTGGATAGTTTTATAAAAGAGCAGATAAAGCAATGAATCAGGCTAAGCAATCGAGAAAAAATTGCAATCATACTTCAGGCAAAAACAAATGAGTCATAAACTGATCAGTTGTGCGATCCATGACTATATTGAAATTGCCTGCATGTATCACTTCAAAGTAAACCTCACTTTGCAGGACAATACCACTTTTCAAGGTATCGCAAAAACGACTAAAACATCTACTGATAAAAATGAATATTTAATTCTTCAGCAAGAGGACAAATTCACATCAATTGAACTTGGAAGGATAAAAATTATGCAATCACTCACTAAAAACCCACATTTTGATACTGTTAATTTTTGAGACTCTGAACAACCTTATTTTTATTAAGAAAGCCGATTACTTGATATAAAATAAAACCAGCCATCAGAAACCATAAGTACCCAAGAATTGAAGATATAAAATACAGAAAGTTCATATAGAATTTTACAATTTTTGAAAAGTTCGGGCGATGTAGTAACCACCAGGCTATTTCTGGAGAAACTCTATAGTAAACATCTATGGCCATTCTGCCTAACAATGTCCTACTTAAAAAATCATCACGAAGCGCACGAAAAGCTTTAAGTTTTTGCCTATCAATTTCATTTTTATAGATAACAGAAGCAATGAAGCATCGATTATCATCAGTGCTTTGGGCTAATGCCTTTTCCTTGACACTTATTGCAACTTTTAAATGTACTTTATTTTGATCTACTTCATGATCAAAAAGTTCATTATCTTCAATCACCCAGTTAAAACCCACTGCTGTTTTTTGCACGCCATCAGCCACCGTCAATTCAACCCATTCATCAAAACGATCCATAACAAAAAGATTGAAATCTTCTTCAGATTCAAAGCTGTCATTATTTATCGTTAATAAAATCAATCCTTCATTTTCATCAACAACAGGGGATAGTTCAATGGATAAATCTATCACTTCATAATGATTGATCTCCGGTATTTCTTCCCATGAAAAAAGATCTCTGGATTGTAACCGAGTTAATACTCCCCGATCTGTTTTTAAGTTATATAAACCATCAAACTGGGATTTTAAATAACGAAATTCACTCTGCTCTGTAACAGTTAAATTAATAGTTTTTTGTTCCGGACAACCATTATCGGTGGTTAATAAAATATCAAATTGATAGTCACCCGGTTCATCTGGAAAACCCGTCAAATATCCCGTTGAAGATAAATCAAACCCTACTGGCATAGGCTGAGCTGTACTTATATTAAAACCACCACCAAGACTTCTTGCATACAATTGCTCAGCAAATAACTCTCCTTTGACCACACTACCGATTGTCTGTGTAGACCAGTGAACCGCTTCTGAAGTGGCGTCAATACTGGTGCTAGTAGAATAATCAGATAATTTAGTTTTGGCCTCTTTACTATAGGGGTCAATGTAATTAAAACCTGACCTAATACGATAACAGGCAGTCAAAGTACCTCCATCCGTATCCTGAAATACTGACTGCGGCGAACTGACACTGGTTAAAACCTGATAAGCAGAGTCACCAGAAGCTCTCTCTATCTCTACAAATTCTGCGTTACTGCGGTTATTCCAGCTCAATAAAGGCAGACCTGATTGACTCATTTGAAGATCGATATCCACCGGGGGCTCGATTGATACCTTTAAAAACAAACTATTGCTGACATCAGTTTGAATTAATCCATCTTTTGCATCAGACGGTAGATATACTACTAATTCTTCAGTATCAATAAATTCAAAATCAAGCTGTTGATTATCCAATGTTATTGACAGTGTATTTTCCAGGCCAAAGCCACTAACCCTGATACCTTCACCACTTAAAATTCTATCAGTAATCTCACCTTGATAACGATAAATAATCTGTGGAGTATCATATATATTCTCAATAAGTTGTTGAATATCTAGCACTCCAGGTACAACCAATTTGCCTTTTAATGCCTCTACTTCTCGTACACTAGCAAGTAAAGCTGCTTTTAATTCCTCTGCCGAAATTTCAGGTCTTTGTTTAAGTGCCAAAGCAGCAGCACCTGAAACAACTGGAGTAGCCATTGATGTCCCGGTTAAAGCCTTATAGGCATCACCTTTAAAGGTACTATAAATATCAGTACCAGGGGCGCTGATATCGACACTGTTCAATCCAAAATTACTACTACCCTTTGATCCAACATATAGATTATCCTGCTGATCTACATTGGCCACGCTAATGATGTTATCAAACTGCTTTCTAAAATAAGTCGGAAAAACTACTATCTCATCATTATCAGCCCCAGTATTACCGGCAGCAACAGTAACAAATATACCCTCATCTTCTGCCAGCTTTAATACATCTTCCAATGCCTGACTATATTGACCTATAACCCAGGAGTTATTGATAATCATTGGAGTATTCAGTGGCTTATTATCGATAGCATATTGAATACCTCTAACTGCGTCTGAAACTGTACCACCACCAAAATGATCAAGAAACTTGATAGCCATGACCTGAGCCGACCAGCAGAGCCCCGCAATGCCGTCAGCATTATTACCCGCTGCAGCAATAACGCCTGCTACATGAGTTCCATGCCCATTGTCATCATCAGGATTCCCATTGTTTTTAAAAGGATTATATCCATGTACATCATCAATTATCCCATTGCCATCATCATCAAAACTATTCTCTGCAATTTCACCAGGATTCTGCCATAAGTTATTAACCAGTTCGGGGTGATTCAAATCAATACCAGTATCAACTGTTACTATGATCACATCAGAACAATCTGTTCCTAAATCCCAGGCATTAAAAGCATTAACGGTTGATAGATACCATTGATCATCGAGCAAACTGTCATCGGGGATCTGATTCATTCGAACCGGGTAATCGGGTTCTGCATAAATGACTCCTGGTAAAGCTCTGATAGACTTTAATAATTTAGTTAAAGAGTCTGCTGACTGGCTCTGGACTTTGGTGATCAAAGTATCTCCGCTATGAATTACCAGGCTTTGATCCAACTGGGCTCCATCAGGAAGATATACAATACTTGTAGGGTCAGTTTGATCGATCCAACGTATAAGAATTGCTGAAGCAACTGAAGACTCAGCAATTAAGGCTGTACTGTTACAGATGAACAGTAGAAATAATATTAATCGATAAAAAGGCATGCCAAAAAAAAGGGTGGAACAAGTCCACCCTTTATATCAGTTTAAGAAAAGCAGATCATTAATTGATTACAACTTCTGTTTCAGCAGGTGTAATCGCAATATCAAGTTGACGACCTTTCAAAGTAAAGTCATGCATACAGGCGTGAGTTAAACCTGTTTCATTTTCCTGAACAACTGCACCCTCATACTCATTAATCACGCCATCACCATCTAGATCAGCAATAGCCTGGTTATCAGGATCAATGAAACGCTCACCTTCAGTAACCGCTACTCCAGTATCAGTACACACAACATTTCCATCAATATCGTCTGCACAGTCATGGACAGTCAGAGAGACAAAAGTAGTCTCAACATCGCTAGCTACATCATACTCAAAATATACCTCTGCATTTCCTGTATAAACTCCATTGACATCATCATACTCTGCCCACTCTACAAGGTTGTTGTAAAAAACATTTTCAAAGGGCTCTATAACACCATCACCATCAAGATCAGTTCCCCTAATTTCAGGGTAATACTGCACACCATCCCATCCAGCATACTGGTCATAATAGTAAGAATGGTTCCAGGAACCCGGTACCCATACACTCAAATTTACATCCCAGGCAAATTCAGTGTAATACCATGAATCGTTTTCATCTAAAATCACACAGTTATCTGCTATTCCACTAGCAGCTGAAGAAGCCTTCAACCCTGTAGAAATTGCTGTCTTATTTAATTGATACGCAGTAAATGCATTGTTTGCAGCATTTTTCAATCGTGCATTAGAGCGCAAGGCTGTAGGTGGTGCAACAGGACCATCACCCGTATAGGATGGATCAGTAACAACCGTTGGCGCTAATTCTTCCCAGGCACCCACAATTTCAATTAAAGTACCAGTAATTGTAGTTCCATCGGTAGTTTGTGCATCAGGAATATCAGTTAAATCCGGATCCGTATTCGGGTGTGTAAGCGTTCCACTTTCCTGACTAACATTAGCAATCAATATTGTTTCAGTTGACCCATCCGGCAAGGTATAAGACCTTTCTTCAGTATCTACCCAACCATCATCACCATTATTATAGACCCAGTTAGTCCCATCATCAGTAGGTGGCATCAGAAAGTCAAAACTGGTTTTCACCAAAATTCCGGAATCAAAACTGGTTCCCGCCACTCTATCATCAGCTTCAACCCAGTAGTCACCAAACATGATTTGATTTGTATTTTGAGTACCGTCATATTGCTGCAGATGAAAACCCGGCCCCATGGCCACATCAAATTCCAAGGTTGGCTCTACCCAGTTCTCACTTGTTGGATCATAACCACCATCTTCAAAATACTCATTCCTGGGAATCACATCTGTTTCTACACCTTGGGCATCGGCAATACGTGGAATAGTCACTATCCATGGCAGAAGGTCTTTAATTCCATAGTCCTGATCATCATATTCTCCACCTAATTTAATATCTCCATATAGCCTCTCAAAATAGCGATTATCTGCCAGATGAAATCCTGTAAGAGCTCCGGTCAACCCTAAAACTTCACCGGGTGTCTGGTCGCCATCAGTTAGTGGGTCTGCGTCGGTAATTCCAAGCTCTCCCAGCACCGTGGCATTATTCATCAATTGAAAATCAATCATCGTAGCAGCGCCAGTTTCATCTACAAGATCCCAGGTACCATGTGTCATTGTCAGCATCACAGAATGAGCACCTTCTGGAAGCTCAGCAAATGATTTAGCTCCAGAAATTCGTCGACCATCCTTCAGATCAATGTCATTGGCATATTGAGCGGCATAAATCTCATACTTTCCTACCGGAACTTCGACAGTTGCGGAGTTATTCAATGGATCAAGTAGAACCGTTGTTACCGTTCTTTCACCCCGATCCATCTGGGCCAGATCACAGACAGCTTCTTCTTCAGGGGTTAAGTTTGAACCGACGAAGTTACCATAATTGTCATAGTCTCCGCCATCACCTACCCAGTTTCCAAACTCATCATAACCACCAGCATTGGGGTTATAATTACTGCATAGACGAACAACTTCATCAAATTCATCAGGTGTTACAGCGGCAATCCGGCGAATATAAACCCCGATAAGACCTGCATTCTCATCAATTAATGCAGCTTGCGCCCGACCATCAACAGGAAATTTAACCGTTAAACGGAGTTCGGCCTTTTTTTCAGCAACTATAGAGCTTTCACTGCTAAGCTGATCTGAAACAACTTCTTCAGGCTGCTGACTACAAGCTGATAAGCCTAATACACTGGCAACAGCTACACTTAATAACGTACGTTTCATTTTTTTCATCTCCTTAATACGGTTATATCCCCTGAGTAACTCAGGACTTAACTAAAAATTATATGGTTTAACTCAAACCGATTAATCAATTATTATTTCAAGATTTCCATCCTGTACTACGGTCACTTCAATGGTAAAACTGACTGAATCAGATGCACCATCTTCATCAGTTACGGTCAGACTTGCATCATAGCTACCCACTACCAGAGTTCCACTTGCTATAGATAACAGTGACCCAGTAAACGACTGTCCATCAACAACCCATGCATAAGTTAATACATCAGTAAATTCATCACTGGCTATAGCTTGTATGGATATATCCTTATCTTCTGCTATTGCTAATACCGCACCAGCTGTTGGTGAGGATATTTCTGGTGCCAAATTAACACGAGCTGTAATTTCAATGGTCAGGCTAACCGTTGAAGAAAGACCTCCACCATCTGTTACTGTTAGGGTTGCACTATGGCTACCCACCGAGAGTGAGCCACTCGCCACTGTTAGCGAAGCTCCACTACTTTGCTGACTGTCTACAACCCATGCATAAGTTAACTGCTCAGTAAAATCATCTGTTGCGCTGGCAGTGATGACGAAATCATCAACCTCTGATTTAGTAACGGTAGAAGCATCAGTTGGTGATTCAATGACAGGAGGTTCATTTACGGTAAAACCTACACTGTCCGAAGCCTGGCCTGAGCCATCACTAACGACAAGAGATGCTTCATACACACCGGAAGATAACGTTCCTGATGAAACCGTCACAGACTCACCGGTAAGAGCCTGACCATTAACTATCCAGCTATAGGTCAAATCATCCCCTTCAGCATCAGTTGCGACGGCCGTTAGCACAATATCATCATCATTAGTGCCAGATGTCGCATCAAACACGGGGGCAGATACGGTAGTAGAAGTAATTTGAGGAGGCGCATTACTGAACACTCTTATATACCTTTCAGTAGCAGAGGATGCTCCTTCATTATCCTCAGCAGTAAAAGTGGCAACATACACACCTTCAGTCAATTCACCTGCAGCAATAGTGTCTGAACCGGTGGTTCCTCCACCAACAAGCTGAACCTGATTTGAATCCGCATCAGTTACTACCCATGCTTCAGAAACTACTTCTACATCATCAATGGCTGCTGCCTCAAGAGTCACTGCTTCAGCATTACTGCCATCCTGTTCAACCAGAATATTCGCAGGCAATGCAAATGCATAAATTACTTCCGGTGACTCGTTAGCCACTACGTTCATGTTAATTTCGATAACATCACTCTTTGCATCATCACTCAGAACGGCAGAGAGCACACCATCTGCAGTTGCTGTAAAGTCACAACTATCACCATCCGGACAACTAAAAGCATCCCAGCTAACATTCACTGTATCCCCATCCGGATCAAAGTAAACTGCTTCATAACTTCCTGCATCACTGGCTCTCAAGTCATCACTACAGCTCAATTTTTCTGTGGTTCTGATGCAACCCAGCAGTGCGGTATCTGTGCCAATTGTTTTCCTGACTGCAAGAGCACGAGGAGCACGATTACCCTGCTCTACGATGACAATGCCTTCATTTGATACACTACCACCGTTATTATCGGTCACAGTGACTGATACCGTATAATCACCGGCAGCAGAAGCGGTAAAAGTTTGCACATTGCTATCAAATGCACTCGCAGAAGTCGCTGCAGCAGACATGCTACAACTTGCCGAAGGCTCACAATTCCAGTCAAAAGAAATACTATCACTGTCTGCATCAAAAGCAGCTGCAACAACAGAGGCACTTATCTGGCTCTCACCTGCTGGAATAATCAGCCTGCGAGGTACAAAAAAGTTGGTTAATTGCGGCGCTAAATTTTGCAACATCAAATCAAGGCGCACAGCATTTCCATCATCATTATCTTCATCAAGATCCGTAGCGCCATTAACATGCACCGAACCTGTCTCTGCACCAAACTCAAAATCAAGCTCAGTTCCAGGAACACTCATTGAGTACTCACCATTTACATTAGTGATACCCCAATCCCAAAATCGTTGCCCTGTGACTCGAATACTTACACCCGCCACAGGATCACCGTTTTTAGTGGCTTTACCAAACAATTTATATTGCCTTGGATTGGTTAACTCCATTTTACCCAGGTTATTGTCAACACAGTCTGTAGTAGATGTTGAAAAAGATGCTATGGATGACAAATCCATATACTCATATTTATAGGCTCTTTGATTCCAGACATAGAATGACCAGTTGGCTGGGTCAGTAGGGTCTCCACCAAAAACCAGCCTTTCAAAATTAATTACGCCATCCTGAATATAAGGCCAGTCATAGCCTCCATCCGGCATATTTATATTTAAATTTCCGGTAAATTTTTCCTGATCTTCTCCGGCATATACTATTTCACCAATGAAACAAATTTTAAGCACATCAGTCACAGCTTTGATGGGCCAGTCAAGATTGATCCATCGAATCCACTCATTACCACCAGTAATTTGAATTCGAACATACAGACCCAAATTAGAAGAATTATCCAGAGGCAGTGTCAGGTCAGCCACATTATAAGTTGAAGTTGTGCCATCAAAATCGACCAGAGTTCCATTCCCTACGTATTGCCAGCCGCCTCTATAAACATAAATAGGTACCTGAATTCCTGCTGTCGTATCATCCTGATCAGCAGTAATTGTTTCATAGCTTTGCAACGGTAAAGACATATACATAGCAGGATCATCACCATCTGCGGCTGCTCGCGCACCAGTAGGTTCTACCAGGGCTAGCGCATCCCCATTTTGATCGACAAGATCTACCTGTGAAAAAACAGAAGAGATTAGACGATATTCTTCTTCACCAGCAGCTACTCTGGCTGCAGGAGTTGGCTCGGATGTATCGATACCTTCACCACTACCGACATCACCTGTTCCGGTAAAATCTCCCGGAAATGATTGAACCTGGTTAGGGTCATTTGGATCAAAGTGGGCAATTTTTGCGGTTACAGCAGAGACATCAGCTGAAACCCGGTCAGCGGGTATAGACATATCCAGTAAAGTTTCAGTACCGGCAGCAATCCTCGCTTTCGCATAATCTGTACCCGCTACAGCAGCGACAGTTCCATCAGGCTGTTTAATAATGGCAAAACGAAAAGCAGGAGACCCACTGGCAGTAAAAGCAAGTTCGTCACGTGTTTGAGTAACAACATTTACAGGGCCAAGCCGCGTAATTACGATAGTCCTTTCTTTAGGGATCACTGTTTTCTGACCAACCGTATAACCATCCTTTTCGAAAGTCAGTTCAACACGATCAATCAACTGATCATCCTGTTCAGCTATCGCAAGTCGAAAAGCACCATTTTCATCGGTTGTAGTGGATAAGGTTCCGACCTCAACATCACCAGAAAATAAGATAGCTGTCACCTGAACATCAATAAGAGACTGAGGATTTATATCCGGTGAAGTACTGGCTACTGTGGCATCACCACTTACTCCGGCACTTACTTGCCCGGTAATAGATTTCTCAATTAATGTAACTGGGTCGGGATCGACTATTACAGGAGGATCTACAGGATCACTTCCGCCGCCACCTCCACAGCTGGCTATCGCTACAGAAAAGAAAGCAATAAATGCTGAAAATAAAATTTTGTTTGACTGCAGAGCTTTATAACGTACTTCCATCACACCCTCTCTAATCAAGTAGAGATTTCTACTTGATTTTTAAAATTTCTTAATTAATTTTGTTAGTTATTATTTATATATCAACAGGAAAATATTTATTTCTTAATTCACACTAAAAATATTTTTAACCAATGTCAACACAAAGCTACACCCCTAATTTACTATATTATTAATATCTAAATTAGGAATTAACCCCCAATAGCAACCATAAAAATGACTATGTTTTGTAATAATAGACCATAAATTATAAATTGCTCAAATTTATTTAATATTTATTTACTGACGAAATTAACCCCATTCAATTGGCTATATATATGGAAAAGTAAGACAGTCATTTTGATGATTAATTAAGGCTTGAAAATATACAGTTAGACGATAACCACCAGTGTTTCAGGAAAATTAAAAGCATTTAATCCTGGAGATAACTTTTTCCAACTGCTCCAAAGGAGTATAAAAATGCGGCGACAGCCGAATCCCACCCCCTCTCTGGGCACATAAGACCTGCTCTTTCGACAGGTATTGATAGAGTTCATCATTTGCTATTTTATGGCTACGAAAAGTTATAATGCCAGATAAACGCTGCTCAGTACTTTCACTCAAAATTTCAATATGCTTAATTGGCTCTAACTGCTCAATTAACAACTTACTACGCTTTATTACTCTCTCACCTATTTTGGACATACCTACGTCCAGCAACAATTCAACACTCGCATTCATCGCATGAATGCCCAACATATTCGGGCTGCCACATTCAAACCGTTTCGCACTCTGGGCAAGCTCAAATTGTTGCACAGAATAATCACTCAATTTATCCACCATGTGCCAGCCATACTGCAGGATATCCAGTTTATCCATAACCCCTTTACGAACATAAAAAAGCCCCAGACCCTCTGCCGACAAAAGCCATTTATGCCCATCAGCAATGACAAAATCAGCTTGAATAGCCTGAACATCAAACGGTAAAGCACCTATCTGTTGAATAGCATCAACACAAAATAAAATATTCCTGTCTTTACAAAATTGACCAATTTTATTCAGATCCATGCGAAAGCCATTATGATACTGCACTGCACTTACAGCGATAAGACGTGTATTTTCATCACAAAGATCGAACAGACCCTGCTCGGGATCAGGTGAATTTTCTAAATCAAACTGCCGAAATTCCACTCCCTTTGAACTTAATGAGTTCCACACGAATCGATTGGAAGGAAATTCCTGCTGAATACCAACAACATTTTCTCCTTGCTTCCAGGGCAATCCGTAGGCCACAAAAGAAAGTCCTTCCGAAGTATTTTTGACCAGTGCAATTTCATCCTCAGAAGTTGCATTAATCAATTGTGCTAGATTCTTGCGCAGATTTTTCTCCGTCTCCATCCACGCCAGATAATGTTTAGAGCCCACCTGAAGATTTTCTTCAGCAAATTTCTTCACTGCATCTGATGTTACCTGTGGCCAGGGGCCAACTGCTGCATGGTTCAGGTGAATAAGGTTATTCGTTACAGGAAATTGTGTGTTCATGTGCAAATTCATAAAATGAGTTAATTCATTATATCAATATTTTTAATATAATAATTTTGAAATCCTTCTGTTCTGTTGCTACTGTAGCTAGCAGGAAGATACCCTGAGAGAGCTTGGAGCAGAAGGCAAGATAGGTGAAATTATCCATCGACATGAAAAAACCAATCACTAATAAACAGGTTTTTGAAAAGCATGTCTGGTTGTTAAATTTTCAATCAATAAACCTGATGTTAGATGGCATATATAAGACATTAATATATAGCTTAACTGGAAATTACTGAAGAAGAGGGTAATATTTCTCTCGCTAAAGAAAACCTGCCAAAAGGGGACTTCAAGCAAAGGTTAATGCCATGTTCCAGGCAAAAGCCGGTGTAGAAATACCATGAATAAGTATTTGTTATTTTACAACTCAGCACATATTATAAAAATGCAACCAGCGCTACCTTAAACGACGGATCTAAAATTGATCCCTCTTCAACGGGACTTGGGTTGCGCTGGAGCTGGAAGCAAACTTAAACATCAGAATTTAGTACGGTAACATTTTACAAGGTGGTGGATCTGACAACAGCAGCAATCAGATAGGTGATAGCAAACTACACTTTAGCCTCATATATAAATTTAACCGAAAAATGAATCATCCTTTTCGATCTTCAATTATAATTTTTTTCTTTTTCATTACCCCGGTATTTATCTGGTCTGGTCTGGGTACTAAACGTATCGACCTCTGGTTCGCTGAAATACTACCTCTTTTAATTGTTTATTTCATTCTGGCTAAAAGCTACAAAACTTTTCCTCTTACCAACTTTAGTTATCTCATAGTATTTACTGGTTCAACACTTATGTTAATCGGCGCTTACTATAGCTATTCACTGGTTCCACTATTTGAGACGTTTAAAGAAATTTTTGAATTTAATCGCAATCATTACGACAAACTCATTCATTTTTTCCAGGGTCTTACCGTTACTGTTCTCACCAGAGAAATTATCAGTAGAAAATTTAGCATGATATCTTTGGGCTGGATTAATATTTTTGCTTTGACCTGTGCTGCTGCCATTGCTTCAATCTGGGAAATTATTGAGTGGCTGTTTGTGTTACTTGTTACATATCAGGGTGTCATCGAACCTTCAACTGGCTTCCTGGGAGAACAGAACTATTACTGGGATGCTCAATCAGATATGTTTTTTGCAGTTATAGGATCCATAGCAGCCGTTTTATTTTTAGCTAAATATCACGATAAACAAATAAAAAAGATTATCGCCGACTCAGTGTAGTCACTTCTATTTTTTCCAGACTGGGGCTATTAAAAATCAAATCAGGCATTGGAATACCTTTTACAGATGCAGCGCTGGAACATGAAAGCTGGCGTGGAGTATTATCAAGAATGGCATAACCCAGATCTCCGAGTATATTATTTAGTGAAGCCGTTCTTTTCAACACAGGATTATATTGTCCCGGAATAAGAGCTCTCTTACCCATTTTGTTATCCAGATAATATGCTGACAATGTCGACGCATCCATGCGAACTTCATCGAGGCAAACATCAGCTACTTCTTCAAACAGGGACACAAAATATGAAGCACAATCAGCTCCATTCTCTCTCCCATCATCCACAAGATAAGCAACTTTATCTGAAAGTGTTTTAAAGCTGATATAAAGAGGAATCTGGAAAGGGTAGTGTTGCGCCAAATCAGTTCCCATTGTTTCTAAAAGCTGGACTTCATGCTTTAACAGTTTCTGCCTCAAAGCTGGCTTAAGTCGCTTCGCCTGAACATAGTCATAGCTATTGATACCATAAACAAAACTATTTTCAGGGCATGATTCGTTATCAAAATCACTTCCCAGGCAATATAGATAAAACCTTCCTCCCACTTTCAGACCATCCATGCCTAGCTTAAAATCCTGATTTTTAGCCACATTCATTTCCACCGCATAAGCGAGGCCATCTTTATCTTTACCAATATAGGCCAGCACATGCGTAAAACGACCAGGAGTCAGCACTGAGAGATTCTGGATTTTGTCATATTCTCTGGAATTAATATTTATATCGTGCCCTGAAAAAATCAGATCAAACCGTTCCAGTGGTTGATACTCAACCGGTTTTTGACTGAAAGCTTTTGAGGGAAAGTAGTAAGTCTCATTTATCAGGCTATCGATATCAGGCAGCGATAAATTTTTTTCTAGTCCAGGGGAACCAGATTCACCATTTAAAGTGAATATCATCACGGCCAAAAACAAAACAAATAGAGCTTTAATTTTCATCATCTCTTTCCATTTTATTTTCTATCGAGATAATTACACCATCTTTCATTCGCAGAATAACATCTGCAAATTCACCCACCTGGACATCATGGGTAGCAATTAGCATCGTTCCCTGTTGCTGTTTAATAAACTGCTGTAACTTCGCAAGAATCACCAAAGATGTTTGACTATCAACATTTCCGGTAGGTTCATCAGCTAAAATCAATTTTGGATTATTCACCAGAGCTCTGGCTATAGAAGCTCTTTGCCTTTCACCACCAGACACTCTTGTAGCCAAAGCATTAACTCTGTTTTCCAGCCCCATGTTCTGCAATAATTCTTTCGCTTTCTGCCTTCGCTGAAAAGCATTCAATTCTTTATTATGAATCATAGCCGCTTCGATATTTTCACAAAGGCTTAACACCGGAATTAGATGGTGAAATTGAAACACGAAGCCAAAAAACTCTCTTCTGAATCGACTTTTAGAACTAAATGATTCCAATGCTTTTCCTTCATACAGTAGCTCTCCCCTATCGACATCATCAAGCTGACCGATCAGGTTCAACAGAGTGCTTTTTCCACAACCAGAACTCCCCATCAAAGCATATATTTTTCCTTTTTCCAGCGATAACGATATGCCATTAATTGCAGCAATATCACCATCACTATAACGTTTGTACAGACAGTGGGCTTTCACTATAAAGCGTTTATCAGCCGCCACTTAATGCCTTTGCAATATTAATTTTTGAGGCATGCAACGCAGGAAAAACAGCACTGACAATCGCTATCAACGTACAGATCAACAGGCTGTAAAGAAACATTCCAGCATCCAGACTACCGGGAAGATAGATATTGATTTCATTGTAGGCAACCTTCAGGTACTCAAGAAATCCTATAGAGCTGACAAAACCTAAAAGCCCACCGGTTAAAGCTAACAACAAGGACTCTGCGATAAAGATATAAACAATCATACTTCGACTCCAACCAATAGCATGAAGAATACCGATTTCTTTAGTTCGCTCATGAACAGCAATTAAAAATGTATTGATCAAAATAGCTGAAGCGATAATAAGGGTGATCAGTGCAACAATATCCGATAGATAAAACATATTTTTGACTACCCCTGTGCTGGAAAACTCACCACTTTTTATCGGCATAATAGCCGGGTACTTTTCACTTAACTCAGTAATAATCCGATCTGTATCACGTGGATCTTTTAATGATAAAAATAACATATTGGTTTTATCCTTCTTACCCAGTATCTTTCTTGCGCACTCCAAATCACAAATCACACTACTATTGAAAAAGCTTATCCAGGAACGGAAACTACCCACTATCTTGAGCGGACTCTCTTGTGGAAAAGATAAGTTATCACCCACCTTGAGCTGCTGGTTCTTTAACACTCTTTGAGCCACAATCAATTCCTGTTTATCAGGTTCATTTAATCGACCTTCAAACAGACTGAGCCCAAGCTTATTGGCAACCTGAGAAATATTACTTATTCCGAACAGGTAAACCATATTTCTATCTTCAAAACGCTTTCGCCCTAAAACGATACCAACCATTGATTTAACTTCTGCAATATGAGCTATTTGAGTTACAACCTTAGGTGAAATTGAAGATGATAGAGGAGTTGTTGAAAATTTGGACTGAATAACGATATCTACATTTTCCTGATGCATTAAACCTTTCATCTGATTTGCAAATGAATCAGCAACAGCCGTCAATAAGGTATACAGGCTGATAATCATAGCTATGCTAAAAATGGTAAAGAAAGACCGTAGTGGAGTTCTCAACACATTTCGAAACGCATAGTGCAAGCCTATTTGGAACATCTCAAATACCGGTTTTTAAAGACCCGACACAGCCCTGACTATGCCGGGTTTTAAACATTAGAGTCCGGCAGTTAAAGCACTGCAATCAAGCGCACCGACCACAGCGCCTTCAGCATCTTCAGCAGTAAAAAAACCTACGCTGATATCATCAGTTGTAAAAGTAGCTGACGTACCGTCAGATCCGGTTACTGTAATAGATGCAGCCCCGGTACTACCCATTGAAACAGGCACGGCTGAAGTTGATATTTTAACCGTTCCGTTATCAGGGTCATGATAAGTAGCCTCTTTAACTTCCACTGAAGTCGAACCTGCTATAGTGCTCGCGATAACCAGTATATCCGTTGCCCTGTAATCACTGGACTCCGAAGTAACTCTAATCTCTTCAGCACTTACATCAGCATCACTGATATCATCTCCGGTATATTCAAACGCTGTTAAATAAAACGTTTTATTAGACGTAACGCCATCTACCAGGCTCTCTGCCGCTACCCCGCTGGAAGTTGTGGATACAACCGTTTTATCGGTGACAGGAGCAGTAGGTGTTGAATGACCATCGAACAATACATTGGTTACTCCATTGAGTACGGTTCTACTGCCAGCAGTATCCTCTACACAGTAATCCGTATAGGTATAAATCAGGTCATCATTACCATCATCATGTTCACCTGCTATAACCAGTGTTCCTCCACACTCACCAATCCAGGTTCCAGATAATGAACTCACTTTCTGAGCAGTCCTGACTTTAGGTGTTTTCTGTTTTATGGTGTTTATTAATACCCTGTAAGATCCCCCCATATCATCGCGTAATGCGGTAGATACAATTTCACTAGTGTATGCACAGCCGGGTGTTGCCAATGCTGCATTGACGCCTAACTTATCAATAGTCGCTGCATCAAGTTTAGCTAAAACCTCAGTATCACCCCCGCCACCGCTTCCACCACCGCAGGCAGACAGGACAATTGCCACAAATATAGACAGGCAAGATAAATTTGAAAATCTCATAAAAAACTCCTGAAAAATTAACTGATTTCCTCTTAGAAATAGTTTTCGAAACAGTTATATTCTACGCTTCAGAGATAAGTTTTTTAATAACATAAAGTATGTCCGAGGCTCATAACAATCACTAAATATAGCTATATTGTGACAAGTTGATTCAGGTCAATATTTTAAATTAAATTTTGATTTAATAAACTTGAAGTAAATCGCAACTCAGTTATTTCTGCATAAGTTCGGCTGAACTCCTGACTCAATAATCCTGAACAGGTTAATATTAGGATGAGGTAAGGGAATAACAAAATGAAACAGAATCAATTTAATCAGCTATCTTCATGACCCCAGAATTCTATTAGTGAACTTTCAAGTGTTTCGATACCCCGTCTATCCTGAACTTGCCAATGCGGAGGGCAATGTTGTCTGTACCCCATCTGATTAAAACGGCGATCTATCAGAATAACCACACCGCGATCAGACTCGCTACGGATCACTCGGCCAGCACTTTGCTGAACCCTGATCAAACCAGGAAATCGGTAAGTATGATCGAAACCATTTAAACCCAGATTATTAAAATCATTTTCTATCAGCCGTTGTTCTGTATTCGCCTGCGGTAAACCAACGCCGACGATGATAGCACCAATCAACGACTGCCCCCGGTAATCGATACCTTCAGCAAAAATACCACCCAGGATGGCAAATCCAAGCGTTTTGTCATATTCGAAAAACTGGTTTATAAAGTCTAAACGTTGCTGCTCATCCGACTCTCTTGACTGTAGCAATGTGGGCATTTCACCAAAGAAATTTTTAAATCGTTCATGAACAAGGTTCATAAAGTAATAGGATGAAAAGAAGACAAGGTAATTTCCCGGTCTGGCCTGATAGCAACAATGAATGGTTTTGCAAATTTTATCGATATACGATTCGCGCTGCCGATAACGAGTATCAATATAACTACAGGTATTTACCAGAAGGTGTTTCTGAGGAAAACAGGATTCCAGCCTTAACAGCTGTGCAGATTGATCAAAACCGAGTGCCTGAAGAAAATAACTACCGGGGGTCAGAGTAGCCGAAAAACCGCATACAGATTTAAACAGTGGATAAACCTCTTTAAGATAATCAAATGCATTCAGGCATAGCAGTTTTACCTGTCGTTTCTTTAATGGTTTAACATTGATGGTTTTATGGTGTTCCGCATATAGATTATTGATGCATTGATAGCGGAATATATTCTTTCCCAGCTCAAGTGTTTCAGCAGTGATGAGTTTGTTATTGAACAGGTCCATATTCAATTTTTCACTAAAACGCATGGTAGCCCTGTTAAACGATTGACTGGTTTCATCGAAAACTGTTTCATCCTCAACCTGCTCAAGCAAGTGTTTATCAAGAGCACGATTAAGACTATTGATAGCACGTTTGATAGAAGGATTATTATCAACCGCTGCTGCCTGTTTTATTTGCTGACGACTGATACTGGCAGAATACATACCCCTGGCTCGGTCAACCAGATTGTGTAATTCATCAATCAGTAACAGCTTGCGTTTATTATCGGTTTTAAAATAAGTCAGTTGCACCAGAGGATCGAATACATAATTGAAATCACCGATAACAATATCGACCCAAGGCAACATTTGTAGTGAAAGCTCGAAGGGGCATAGCTGGAAATCATCGGCCACACTTCGCACTGTTTCAGTATCCAGGTGGCGAAGCTTAACCAGGGTTTCACGGGCACCCGCCAGGCGATCAAAAAAACCTAAGGTTCGAATGCATTTTCCATCAACATTTATTTCATTGAAATCACCAGTACAGGCGCATGATTTAGCTTTGGCTCTGATCACAAGATAGTTAATTTTCAATCCCTGTTGATTCATTTTCTCGATTGCGGCAACAGCCTGATTCTGCCCTGAAGTTTTTGCCGAAAGATAGATAATTTGATCAATCAACCTTTCACCTATGGCTTTGATTGAAGGAAACAAAGTACTGATAGTTTTCCCTGAACCCGTTGGAGCCTCAACCATAAGCTGTCCCTTGCGCTTAATATTTCGGTATACCCGTGAAGCAAAATAATGTTGGTTCTGACGAAATTCCTGATGCGGAAACTGTAGGTCGCGTGCACTGTTTTTAGTTTGCAACTGCTGTTGCTCGATCAGCCCAAACCAGTTTATATATTGCTCAAGAACCTGTTGTAAAAAAGATTCAAGTTCTGCTAGTTCAACAGTTTTTGTTTGACGGTATTCCTGGTGATTAAATATATTGACGTAGTTGAGACTAATACAAACACTCTGAATATTCTGTTCAATTGCATAACAGGCCGCATAACATTTTACCTGTGCCCAATGGCTTTCTTCATCAGCATCTGAGAATGAGTTCATAAAACTATAAATGGTTTTAATTTCTTCTACTCGTGGAGGACCTTCTTTATCAAATACCAGGTCAATACGACCACCTAGCTCTACATCATATTGGGATATATTAAATGAATGCTTAATTCGATACTCAGCAACTGCCTCCTGCTGATACCGCTGCTGAATTTTCTGGTGAGTTCGTAAACCTTCAAGCGCCGAAGGTGACGGTCCACCTTCAAAGCCGAGATCGCCACGTCGGCAGCAAATTTCAACCAGCTGACGGATACCAATTTTGACGAGCTTACTCATGCCCCTTTTTCCATTTTCGGACTCCAGCTTACCCGGACAAGTTCGTGTGGAATATCATGAATTGAAAAAAAAGACATCCAGCGCTGTTGATTTTTTTGCAGCCGGTCACCAGGTCCTTTGACTTCAATCAGTTTATAACCACTATCAGCTGGAAACAAAATAAGGTCTGGAAAACCTGATCGATTATTTCTAAGGTCACCTAAAATTCTTTTAAAAATGTTTAGCCAGTGCTGATAACTTATCCGTTGCAACGCTAGTTGAATAATATCCAGAGTCAGTGTATTCCAGTCGACTAGTGGATTCATCAAACCCTGTTTACTTATCCAACGATTTGAAACTATACACCAGATATCAGTATTATTTTTAATCGAGCCCCATATTTCATCAAAAATAGATTGTCTCTTTTGAATAAAATCAAATGCATAAAAATCACTGGGACGATACTGAAATGAATTATAAAAAGCACCAGGAACCGATTCAAAAATAACATCCCAGATCAGCAATCCTAAAACGCCATTAAACAAACTATTCTCCAGAAAGAAACAGGTTTGACCGGTAATGCTTTGATTGTAATATTCGACCACAGCCATTTCTACACCCGGCTGCTGACTAAGCAGTAAATCAACAATAATCGGTTGATAGTTTTCTGATAATTTTTGACCATACAGCAGGGGAAGTTTGTAACGCTTTATCAATCGTGATGAAAAATCAATTGCAAACTGGGTTTCAGAATCATCAAATGGAAAATCAATAATTTCCAGGCATTTTGATATCGCTAGTTGCGTATTACCCTGTCGCTGATAAATGCGGATACTACGCTCACGGCTTGGCGGCAACTGACATTGAGCATATAGAGATAAAGCCAGATCGAGTCGACCTATTCGCTCGATTTGTCTGGCAACTTTATATTTAAGACGCTCGCAGTTGCGATACAAAGGTGATTTCTGATCAATATTTAAGGACACAGCCTCAAACCAGGCAAGCAACATTTCTTCATCACTGCTTTCAGCAGAATCCATTGAAATTTCTAATTCATGTAACATCCAGTGCTGCTGTATCTCAAGATTGCTGTTGTAGGGCCGATGTTCAGCATCGAGAATATAGCTTTCATATTCACACAACCCAAGATCACGAAGTACAAAATCGGTCATCGACTGATTTAGGTTCCCAAAAAATAGCATTTGAAATAATAGATAAATATCTTTGCTTTGGACTTTTAAATAGCTGTCCTGCTGGAATAGACGATTACAAAATTCATCATTACTATTCTCTAGCAAATATTCATCCAGGTCCTGCCTACCAAGTTTCCTTAATTTCTGTTGATCAGGATGTAATCTTAAAATATCTGCTTTGGTAAACAGACCAATGATGTTGTCAATCTCAAGCTCTATATCAAATCACAGGCCTGCAATGGTTGAATCGCTTCAGTTATCGAGTCGATTTCTGAGTAGTCAAGTTTGCTTAAACGATACCATTCATTGTTACGATTTAGTAATCGAATATATAGTTTCTTACTATCCTCGGGCAAAGCAGAAAAGCACTTCAGAAAGCCGAGATAATCAACATCGAGAATATCGCTGTAAACATTTTCAACATGAGTGAACAGGGTAGTTACATTGTCGAGATAATAACTTTCAGGCAAATCGGTGGACATTCATCGAGTTTACCCTATTTATATTTCATTTTTTCTTTTTTAGCTAAAAACTAAACAAGCCAGATAGTGGTTTCGATTAACTCAATAGAAGGATTTAAAGTCTCCTTTTAAGAAGCTTGCTTTAAACCTGTATTTTGTCTAAATTTCAGTACCAATAGCGTGCACGGCGCATTACCCTACTAACCGCCTGTGACCATAATATAAAATATTTACCATTAATTAGTGGAAATTTTAAGGAACTAGTCTAAATATATAGTACTAACATCGATAATGAATATTGATAAAATAAATAACAACAGGATTTCTTGAATGCCTTTTAGATTAGATAATACTTCCATCAGCACTAGGTTAATAACTTTCGTAGTAATAACAACTGTCAGCATAATATCAATGGCAGTACTTAAAATTTTTTCTGATAACAGCCAAAGTCAGCTCTATCAAGCTCGCCTCTCGATCAGTGAAATACGTTCAGGCATGTTGATGTTACGCCGTAATGAAAAAGATTTTCTGGCCAGGAAAAATTTAAAATATGTTGATAAGTTTGAAAGTAATTACGCAGAATTATCTCAAAAAGCAGGCGATTTAAAGACTCTTTTAAACTCTATCCAGATTAGTGAGGCTTCATACGAGCAGTTAACACAAGTATTTGAAGAATATCATAATACATTCAATAAACTGGTCACCATACAAAAAACTCAGGGTTTGAATGAAAAAGATGGTTTATACGGTAGCCTGCGAAAAGCTGTGCACAATGTAGAAAGCATTGTTAAAGAAATTAAGGATGATACTTTGATGAAAGATATGTTAATGCTCAGGCGAAGAGAAAAAGATTTCATGTTGCGTTGGAACATGAAATACCTCGAAAAATTCAATAAAGACATTCAAGTAATGGAAGTCAACTTGAGTAATAGTTCTCATCCATTAAAAACAAAAGAGGACATATCTAAATTACTAAACTCTTACGCTGAGCAGTTTAGACAGTTTGTTAAAATGAGCCAAAATAAGGGATTGAGCCGTGACAAAGGAACCCTTGGAGAAATGCGTTCTATTATCCATCAAACAGAAGAAATTCTTGATGAAGTGACCAATCATTTAAACCCAGCTATTTCTCATTCATTGAATCTCAGTAAAACAATTTACCTCTCTTTGGCCGTCATTCTAACTATCATTTTTATTCTCCTTTCATTCATTGTCATAAGAAGTATTATTCTTCCGATATGTCAGTTACAAAAATTAATGACTCAGGTTAAAGATACTCAGAATTTAACCTTACAAGCCAGTGATTTCGGCCAGAATGAAATTGGCAAGATGTCCAGGGCATTTAATGAAATGATGCTGACTTTCAAACAAACAATACAATCAATTCATGCCTCGACATCTAGTGTTACCAGCTCATCCAGACAACTAAACAGTGTCGTTATTGATACCAACGATGCCATATTGGAACAACGTTCTAATAGCGAGTATGCAGCTTCAGCTATGACAGAGATCAACACAACGGTTCAAGAAGTCAGCGACAGTATTTCTGACACTTCGTCATCGGCGACAGATACCTTAAATGAAACCGAAAAAGGAAAAAAAATAGTTGCTAGCGCCGTTCAATCAATTAGAGTACTGGCACAAGAAATTGAACAAACTTCTGGCATAGTCAATGACCTTGAAGAGGGTAGTCAGGAAATCAGTACCGTACTTGATGTCATCAAAGGTATTGCTGAGCAAACGAATCTTTTGGCTTTAAATGCTGCCATAGAAGCTGCCAGAGCCGGTGAACAGGGCCGAGGTTTTGCAGTTGTTGCAGATGAAGTTCGAACGCTGGCTAGTCGTACACAGGATTCAACCGCAGAAATAAATCTGATAATAGAAAAGTTACAGTTAAATTCTAATAAGGCAGCTACTTCCATGCTAAAAAGTAAAGACCGGGCAACTGAAAGTGTCAATGAAGCCTTACTGGCTGATAATGCTCTAGATTCTATTACCAGTTCTGTTCAGGTTATTAATGACAAAAGCGCACATATTGCTAATGCCTCACAACAACAGGCAATAGCAACCAATGAAATAAATCAAAATATTATTCGAATCTCTGAAATGGCTGAAAGAACTTCAGCTGGTGCAGAGAAAACACTGACAGCATCGTCGTCATTAACTGATCTGGCAAATCAACTAAATGATCTGGTATCACAATTTAAGGTCTAAAGTTACCTGAATATCCTATGGGCATATAAACTAATAATTGAGATTACAACTAAAGACTGTAGCAACAGTCTCATCTACCTGGACTGGAAGATTATGTTACAGGCAAGCTCCAGACTATACTGGAGCTGCTGATTTCCCCAATAAAGAAACCTTAAAGGTTTTCCCTTACTCTCCAGCTTTTCCTCATCACACCGATCCATCCCAGAATCAGTAGGCTATACAGCATAATTAGAGAGATCAATCCTCCGCCACCACCCGATGAAGGCTCTGGAGCAGGTGGCGCAAGATTACTATTTTTAGGACTGGTATTACCCAGAAACTCATCCAGATTACTGATATTGTCGCTATCAGGATCACTCGACGCATCAGAATTATCCAGAGGGTTCAGTCCATATAGAATCTCAAATGCATCACTCATACCATCATTATCATCATCGGTATCGGCATTATCACCCTGAGCATCGCCATCAAAATCTGAGGATTCAGTGGCATCATCAGGAAATACATCGTTGGCATTTAATACATTATCGTTATCACGATCGGTATCACAGACATCACCCACCGAATCTCCATCAGTATCAACCTGCGAGGTATTAGCATGTGTAGGACAATTATCCAGCACATCGGTAATACCATCATCATCAGTATCTATCGTTGAGCCATTAACAATATTTGGATTGGTACCATCGGTGAATTCCTGCAGGTTACTCACCCCGTCACTGTCACTGTCACCTGTGGCATCTGCTGCATTTAAAGGGTTCAGATTATAAAGAATTTCAAATTCATCAGTCATGCCATCATTATCATCATCTGTATCTGTATTATCACCGACACCATCTACATCAAAATCATAACTTTCACTATTATCATCCGGGAAAAGGTCAGAAGAATTCGGCACACTGTCATTGTCTCGATCATTATCACAGGCATCACCCACCGAATCTCCATCCAGATCAGCTTGATCGGAATTCGCTACGGAAGGACAGTTATCCACTTGATCAAACTCACCATCACTATCGGAATCAGTAGTACTGGTCACAGTATTCGAGATGGTTGGATTACTTCCTAATCCAAATTCCTGCAGGTTGGTTAAACCATCAGAATCAGGATCAAGATCCTTATCTGAAGCATCCAAAGGATCGAGTCCATACAGGCCTTCAAAAGCATCTGACATACCATCATTATCATCATCAATATCTGCATTATCACCCAGGCTATCACCATCATTATTGGAGGATTCACTGGCATCATCAGGATAAACATCTGCAGCATTCAAAACATTATCCCCATCCCGATCCGTATCACAAACATCGCCGATTGAATCACTATCAATATCGGATTGATCAAGGTTTGCATTATTAACACAGTTATCACTCACGTCGACAACACCGTCAACATCGGTATCGATAGTATCGGTATTCACTACCTGAGGATTAGTCCCGGCTGTGAACTCCTGCAAGTTGCTCAAGCCATCAGAATCACTGTCTGCATCTTTATCAGATGCATCATAAGGGTTCAGGCTATAAGCCAGTTCAAATGCATCAGACATACCATCATTATCATCATCGGTATCTGCATTATCACCAATATCATCACCGTCAAAATCTGCCGTTTCACTGGCATCATCCGGGTAAGCATCAGCATCATTTAATACATTGTCATTATCTCGATCAGTATCACAAACATCCCCGACTCCATCACTATCCAGATCCGCCTGATCTGCATTGGCTACAGAAGGACAGTTATCGGCAAAATCAAAAGCGCCATCAGCGTCTGAGTCAGTGGTGTCCTGTGGATTATTGTGAACCAGTGGATTGGTCTGCAGCGTAAACTCTTCACTATTGGTTAAGCCATCACTGTCAGGGTCACCACTGGCATCGGATGAATCTCTGGGATCAAATTCATACAGAACTTCAAACGCATCGGTCATGCCATCATCATCATCATCGGTATCTGCATTATCACCGATATCATCACCGTCAAGGTCTGCACTTTCATTGACATCCTCAGGGAAGGCATCAGATGCATTGGTTACGTTATCACCATCTTTATCATCATCACAAAGGTCACCAATAGAGTCAGAATCAAGATCTGCCTGATCAACATTAACAATACTCAAACAGTTGTCGGTTACATCCAGTACACCATCACCATCGGTATCAATGGTGTCAGAGTTGATGACTGTTGGATTTGTTCCTAGTGTATATTCTTCGAGGTTACTGACCCCGTCACCGTCTGCATCACCCGCTGCATCATCAACTAACACATTCAAGCTGAAGAAACTTTCGAAAATATCCGGCATGCCATCATTATCATCGTCCGGGTCACTGTTATTACCGCAGCCATTTCCAGAGGTGGATAAATTAGCATCACCCGTACAGTCAGAATCATTATCGGTTGACTCCAGACTGTTATAGGCGAATGCATCACTTGCATTCAAAACACCGTCATTATCAATATCCACATCACAGACATTACCAACCGAGTCACCATCAATATCAGCCTGATCAGCATTGGCATCGGTCGGACAGTTGTCAGTCACATCCGTTACACCGTCTGAATCTGTATCAATGGTGTCAAAGTTAACTTCTGTAGGGTTTGTGCCATTTGTAAACTCTTCCAGATTCGTTACGCCGTCGCCATCAACATCGCCACCGGCATCTGTATTACTTAATGAATTTAGACCATACAGGTTTTCAAACTCATCGGTCATACCATCGTTATCATCATCTGGATCACTGTTATTACCGCAGCCATTTCCAGATGTGGATAAATTAGCATCACCCGTACAGTCAGAATCATTATCGGTTGACTCCAGACTGTTATAGGCGAACGCATCACTGGCATTCAAAACACCGTCATTATCAATATCTGCATCGCAGACATTACCGACCGAGTCACCATCAATATCGGCCTGATCTGCATTGGCATCGGTCGGACAGTTATCTGTCACATCCGTTACACCGTCTGAATCTGTATCAATGGTGTCAAAGTTAACTTCTGTTGGGTTTGTGCCATCTGTAAACTCTTCCAGATTCGTTACTCCGTCGCCATCAACATCGCCACCAGCATCTGTATTGCTTAATGAGTTGAGACCATACAGGTTTTCAAACTCATCGGTCATGCCATCGTTATCATCATCTGGATCACAGGCATCACCCTGACCATCGCCATCGGTATCAGTCTGATCTGCATTGTAAGTCGCTGTACAGTTATCACGGTTATCGGTAACGCCATCACCATCCGTATCAGGGAAGTAAACATCATCTTCGACATTAGGATCGGTGCCGGCCTGTGCCTCTTCCAGGTTGGTCGCACCGTCACCATCCGGGTCAGTACCTGCATCTGAAGGGTCTGTCGAATCTAAACTGTTATCATTTTCAAACACATCACTCATGCCGTCATTGTCATCATCCAGATCACAGGCATCACCTTGAGCATCACTATCAGAATTAGCCTGATCTGCATTTACTGTTGATGGACAGTTATCATCTACATCGAAGATGCCGTCTGAGTCAGTATCAGTATCCAGTGCAGGGGTCATAGAAATCAGTACTTCTACGGTTGATCTATCTGCTACGGTAATGTTTTCAACATCTGCAACACTATACCCGGTCAATACGGTTGATATAGTTTGAGGAACACCAACATGCGAAGTCAGAATCACATAATTACCATTGTAAATAACAACTGCAACTTGTGTTGAAGACTCTCCAAAATTATTGGTTAGGTTAGCACCAAATAATTTCGCGGATGTAACATTACTTTGCACCATAGCAACAATAGTACCTATTTGCGCATTGGTATCATCTGTATGGAAAATAAAGGTATCAGTGCTAAACGTGTTTTGCCCATACTCATCAACAGCAATTACTTTCCAGTAGTAACTATGGTCATCACATAACTTTCCATCTTCATTGATAAAGGTAGAAGAGGACGTAAGCTCTTCCTGTTTATAAATTACAGAACCAGCAGTACAAACATCAGATCCATTCAAGCCAGAAAATGATGTAAAGCCAACATCGTCTGCCAGTAACAAGGTATAAGTCACTGAACTATCAAGATCCGGGTCTACCGCATCCTGCCAGTCAAAGGCCAGGATAGTTTGTTCCGTATCCGTCCCGTTCCAGGTTGTAGCACCCGGAGTTTGCAATGTAAAACTACCGGGAGGTTGATTTGCTGAACCACCCGGCGCTCTATCTTTATAGACTAAAGAACGTTTGGCAGGTGATAAAGACCCCGTAAAGCGATCATTTACATAATAAAATATTTCATATAAACCACTCTGCACAAAGTCACTGTAATCCAGTGTATAAGGAGCACCCGATGTAGAGGGAGGTGTAAAGGCTCGACGCAGATAATCATTGGATAATTGCTCGGTGGTGTCGTTACCCGAACTGCTCAGGGTTTTATCAGGGGTCCTAATTTCAACATATGCCTGATTCACCTGGTAAGGATCATTTGCATACAGAGTGAGTTGAGCTGCACTGGTAAGATCATCCAGATAAATCGTATCCGTGACCTGATTTATATCTGCCGGTATAAAGGCATCATTGGTCAGTGAGTCCTGATTAAACCCAAGCAATATATCCTTAGCTGATTGTCCATCGCTGGAATTTTCAAAAACCGCATTGGTACCCACTGTATCCGCATCATCATCCATGAGAGGGTGCTGGACCGCATCATCGTTAAAACCATTTGCACTGTTAGCAGACAGGTCTCCCCCACGTGTCCAGGTTTCTGTTTTAGTTGTTGCACTTTGAAAAGCAGTCCTTAAATCACTGCCATCAGCAAGTTCCAGGAATAGCTCTTCCAGGAAGTATTCACCTACCCGAATACCATCATCTTCAGTCGGACCTTTATAGGATTGTTCATGTGCCGAAGCAGAACTGATTACCACTCGACCTGACGAGGAAACTGCCGGTACAAAACCACCGGAGTAACAGGCACCCATGATGACAATACGTTTGTTTTCACCTAATAGATCGGTTCCATTACCCGCATCGTAAGTGGCCAAAGATCCTTCCAGTGTATCAAGCCAGCTATCGAGTTCGGTCGGAGTAATAGTCTCATCATCAAGATAGAAAGTCGCTTCACTCACACCGCTTACCAATTCACCACCATGGTCAACCATGATGATATACACAGGAGCCGGGCGTAATTGAATTTCAACATTCAGGGCTTCAATGGCAGCCTGAACACCCGCTTTTGTCGGAACAGAATCCACCCCGTTTTGGGCTGCATCATAATTGAAGTAGAAAATATCCTGATCGACAAAGCCTCGATCTTTTAAGGTGTCATAGATACGATTTGCCGTCTTGTTATGCGATTCAAGGCCAGATTCATTTGGTAGCTTACCCTGCACAATTACTGCATAACCAGCAGAAGAGCCGACTAATAAACTGATTGTTTCTGAAGATACTGGAGCCATTTGAAGATTACCCGCAAACTCTGCCTGTAACAGGTATTGACCCGGAGCATCAAAAGCAACATTGCCAGCCAATCCTGTACCCAACGTAATCGTAACTTGTCCGGAAAAGTTTGTGGTGGTCGTCACATCAAGTAAGGGCACTCCATCTGGGTCGGTGATATGAAGAACCACTTCAGTACCTGTTTGATCTTGCTCAGTATTATTTAACCGGGTAAACGTCAGTGAAGCATCTGTCGTATCATTATTAGGAATTGCACTGCTGGTTAAAGCCAGGGCTAAAGAGGTTGCAGCTGGCTGGCCACTATAATAAGTAAAACTGGTACTGGTAGTAGTGATATTCCCTGCTGCATCAATCACTCGGGCATTAATTATATAATCCGTATCAGAAATCCAGGCAATGGAACCACGAGGATAATTCCATGTAGCATAGCCATTACCCGTGTTAACAGGTAACCATACCGGGTCATTTTCAGTCAAATTATTTCCAGCAGCAATCACTGAATTAAATCCATCAGTGATCTGTATCTGAACACCTGCAACACCAGTACCTGTATCACTACTGGTACCACTAATATTATCCAACACCGATAAAAGCGCACCAGCAACAGGCGCTTCAATAGTTACCAAAGGAAAATCCAGATCAAAATTGTAATTTCTGGATTTCGTTTCCCCTTCATTACCATCAGCATCCACCGAATAAAACCGTAAATCTACATTAGCCAATGCTTTATCAATTGTAACCGAGGTAGAACTTCCATTGAATGTTATAAAGTCAGCCCTGAGCGCAGCATTATCCAGAGTGTAATGAATCGAACTA